>JBFJZP010000223.1:0-5559 GCA_041622095.1 Burkholderiaceae bacterium
ACTGATCTCACCCAAGCAACCGCGTCGATGCCGACGCCCTCGACGCAATGAAAAACGCAGGCCAGTGCCAGAAGCGACCGATTCGTCGGCGCTGCCGTCAGTAGCCGTGCGCCAGATCCACCTGGTACTGCAAGGCCTCACCGGCCCGATAACGCGCCAGGTTGTCCAGGAATCGCCGGGCCGCCCGCTCGAACATCCGATCCTGGGAGCGCCCCGACAAATGCATCGTGACATGGGCGTTGTCCAGCTGCCAGAGCACATGGTCGGCCGGCAAGGGTTCCGGGTCGACCACGTCCAGGAAGGCTGCGCCGATGCGACGCGCCTGCAGCACCTGCACCAGCGCGTCCTGGTCCACGACGCTGCCGCGGGCCACATTGAGCAGCACCGCGCTGTTCTTCATCGCGGCCAGTTCGGACGCGCCGATCATGTGATGGGTGTTGTCCGTGGCCGGAACCGCCAGGATCACCCAGTCGAATTCTCCCAGGCGCGCGCGCCACTGGTCTGGCGCCAACTCGCCGACCGACTTGGTGGGCCGTCGACGCACCACCGTGACATCGACCTCGAACCCGTGCAGGCGCTGCGTCACCAGTTTCCCGATGGCGCCATGACCGAGCACCAGCGCGCGACTGCCCGCCAGTTCGACCTTGCCCGGCGCATCGCGCAACCATTCGCGGCGTGTCTGCGCATGCACCACCTCGCGGTATCCCTTGGCGATGGTCAACATGCCCATCAGCACGTACTCCGCAATCGTGATCGCATTGATGCCGGCACCGTTGGTGACGATCACGCCACGTCGCTGCAGATCCGACAGCGGCAGATGCTCCATGCCGGCAATCATCGAACTGAGCCAGCGCAGATCGCCGGCCTGGTTGACTGCCGCCACCATGGCGTCCTTGTCCATCATGTCGAGCCAGCCGATCTCGGCCCCCGGCCCGAACGCCAGCGCTTCCTCGCGGTTCGACCACCAACGCACCTGCAGCCAGGATGGCAGATGCGGCTCCAGCAAGGGGCGCAATGTGGCGGGCAAAGTGGCATTCACGGAATCGCGATCGGACATGCGGCAGGCTACGTCATGTGGGCCCCACATGGTAACCAGCCCGGAACAGGCCGACCGACGATACGCACCCTGCGCGAACCGCAGGGGTAGGTCGTCAGTTGCTGGTGCGTTGCCGCGCCTGTGTGATCCACCGCCGGGCCGTCAGTTCGGCCGACAAGGCGGCATCCAGCGCCGATCGGCACAGGCCGGCGTGCTGGTAGTTCAGGTTCTCGTACAACTCGCGTGACGCGGGATACTGCTCCAGCACCGCGTCCAGGCCGGCTGACTGGTCGGACCGGGCCAGGGCGTCGCTCAAGCGCCGCACCACCGACCGGTACTGCTGCGCGTCCACCGCGGCCTGGCTGTGTTCCAGGCGCTCCAGCAGCGCCGCCAGCACACGGGTGGCGGTCAGGTCCGGCTGCAATGAAGTGGGTCTTGTCGTCGCTTTCATGCCCTGTAGCTGGGGGCGCCGCAGCCCATTGCAAGATCCTGGCGCGCACGCAGCACTGCTGCATTGCGCCTGCTCGCGCGCGGTTCGTTCGGCTGACGTTGGCGCCAGCGCCTTGCTCAGGCCGGGTCCGCCGGTGGCGGCACCGCGCCCTTGCGTTCGGTGATCAGGCCATAAGCCTGCGGCTCGCGATGCCGCGCAAAATTGAAGGTGGTGTTCTTGTACGACAAGGTCAGGTCGAGGTCGCAACGCGCGATCGCCAGTTCGTCGCCCAGCGTGCTGCAGGCGGCCACGATCTCGCCCGACGGTGCGACGATGATCGAGTTGCCGATCTGCGGCACACCCTCCTCGTTGCCGGCCTTGGCCACGCCGACGACCCAGCTGCCGTTCTGGTAGGCGCCCGACTGCATCACCAGCGAGTTGTGGAAGTTGGACAAGGCATCGTGTTCCGGCGCCGGCGGGTTGTGCACCGGCGTGTTGTAGCCGATCAGGATCATCTCCGCGCCCTGCAGCCCCATGACCCGGTAGGTCTCCGGCCAACGCCGGTCATTGCAGATCGCCATGCCCAGGATGCCGCCGAATGCCCGGAACACATTGAACTCCAGGTTGCCGGTTTCGAAGTAGCGCTTCTCCAGATGCTGGAATGCGCGCCAGGGCTCATGCTCGGCATGACCCGGCAAATGGATCTTGCGGTACTTGCCGACGATGCGGCCGGTCTTGTCGACGGTGATCGCGGTGTTGAAATGGCGCGTGCGCCCCTCTTCCTGCGTCAATTCGGCATAACCGAGCGTGAAGCCGATGCGCAGTTCGCGCGCCGCATCGAACAGCGGCTGGGTCTCCGGTCCCGGCATCTCGCTCTCGAAGAACCGGTCGATCTGTGCCTGGTCCTCGAAATACCAGCGTGGGAAGAAGGTGGTCAGGGCGAGTTCCGGGAACACCACCAGGTCGCAACCATGGCTGTGGGCCTGGGTCATCAGCGCCACCATGCGCTGCACCACCTGGGAACGGCTTTCCGCAAGGGCGATCGGGCCGAGTTGGGCCGCCGCCACCGTAACGATTCGGGTCATATATTAATCCTCCTGGTCCGCCAATTCGAGCAATGTGTGCAACAACACGTTGGTACCCGCGGCCAGGTCGGCCGGCAAGGTTCGCTCGGCGGGGTTGTGACTGATGCCCTTGATGCTGGGCACGAAAATCATGGCGCTGGGGCAGATACGGGCCAGCATCTGGGCGTCATGGCCTGCGCCGGACGTCATGCGACGCTGGCTCAGCCCCAGCCCTGCGGCGACCGTCTCGATGCGCCGGACCATCGCCGCATCGAACACCACCGGCTCGAAGCGCGCCAGCGGGCGCGATGTGATGCTTACGCCCTCTTCCCGCGCCAGCGTGGCCAGGAACTCGACCAGCCGGGCCTCTGCCTTCTGAAGCAAGGCTTCGTCGGTATTGCGCAGATCCACCGTCAACGTGGCGCGCGCCGCAATCACGTTGATCAGGTTCGGGTGCAGATGGATGTTGCCGACCGTCGCGACCTGCCCGCCGCCCATCTCCTGTGCCAGCTGGCGCACGAAGACACCGATGGCAAATGCGGCATGGCCGGCATCGTGGCGCATGCGCATCGGGGTGGTGCCGGCGTGATTGGATTGCCCGGTGATCGTCAGTTCCTGCCAGGAGATACCTTGCAGGTCCTGCACCGCGCCGATGGTCACCCCTTCCAGGTCGAGCACCGGGCCTTGTTCGATATGCAGTTCGACAAACGCGGCCGGCCGGTGCACGCCAATCGGCGCCGCACCGGCGTAACCGATCTTCTGCAACTCGTCGCCCAGCCGCGCGCCATCGATCGCCTGGACATCGAGTGCCTGCGCCAGCGGCATGCCGCCGACATAAACCAGCGAGCCCAGCATGTCGGGTGCGAAACGGGCGCCCTCCTCGTTGGTGAACACCGCCACGACGATCGGGCGGCGCGTGTGGACACCCGCATCCTGCAGTGTCTGTACCACCTCGAGGCCGGCCAGCACGCCGAGGATGCCGTCATAGCGGCCGCCGGTGCGCACGGTGTCGATATGCGAACCGGTCATCACCGGTGGCAGGTCTTGCGTCCCGGCCCAGAGTCCGAAGATGTTGCCGATGGCGTCGACCGATACGGCCAGCCCCAGATCCCGCATCCAGGTGACCACCTGATCCCGCCCCAGGCGCTCGTCCTCGGTCAAGGCCAGGCGACAACTTCCGCCACCGTCGATCGGGCCGATCTGCGCCAGCGCGTCGATGCGCCCGATCAGGCGCTCGGCATCGATGCGCAGGTCTTCGGTCGTCACGCCCGCACCTCTTCTGCGGTACGCCCGGTGATGTGCTTGTAGATCTCGGGGTCGGTATCGCCTTCGCTGCCCAGCAGCAGAACGCGGGAACTGGCATCGAGCGACAACAAGCGGCGCAAGTCCTCATGACCTTGCGCCACCAGCAGGGCCGCCAGTCCCGCGGCGCCGGTTTCACCGGACACGATGGCCGGATCACCCGATTCGGGGTTGGCAAACACGCGAACCGCATCCAGCGCGTACTGGTCGTCGAGTGCGACATAGGCCGTCGCAGCCGTCGACACGATCTCCCATGCGGCCGGAGAGACTTCACCACACGCCAGGCCGGCCATGATGGTGTCGAGTGCACCGGTGACCGCCACCGGCTTGCCCGCCTGCGCACTGCGCAGATAACAGTCGGCTTCGATCGGCTCGACCACGATCAGCTTCGGGCGCTGCTCGCCCCAGGCCAACCAGAAGGCGGCCGCGACCGAAGCCGCCAATGCGCCCACACCCGCCTGCACGAACACATGGGTCGGCGGCTGCGCGCCGATCTGCGCAATGATCTCGCGCGACATCACGCCATAGCCGTGCATCACGTCGATCGGTATGGCCCTGTACCCCTCGTAGGTGGTGTCGCTGACGACGGTCCAGCCATTTTCCTTGGCCTGGGCGTCGGCATGGCGTACCGAATCGTCGTAATTGCCGCTCACCCGGACGACATCGGCGCCATACCGGGCGATGGCGGCGCGCCGGCCTTCGCTGACCGTGGCGTGGATGTAGATTACGCAGCGGCAACCGAACATCTGGGCGCCCCAGGCCACCGAACGACCATGATTGCCGTCGGTCGCGCAGGTCACCGTGATGTCGCGCACGACATGGTGCCAGCGCCCGCTCAGGATGTCGGCCGCGGAAACATCCTGCCCACCTTCATGCCGGGCAATCGCCTGTGCCAGCAGGCGGAACACGGCGTAAGCCCCGCCAAGCGCCTTGAAACTCTTGAGCCCGAAACGCTCACCCTCGTCCTTGTAGTACACCGCACCCACACCCAGCCGTCGCGCCAGCGCCGGCAAGGTGTGCAGCGGCGTGGCCGAATAGCCGGGCCACTGCACGATCTCGCGCTGGGCGGCGCTGAATCCGGCGTCGTTCAGGACTTCCGACCGCGCCGCACCATAGGGTTCGGACGCCGGTGCGACCGCCGGATTGCGAATGGCGCGAAGGCCTCCTTCATTGAGCAGTGGCACCGTCATGTCTTTCCTCTCTTACTTGGAAGCCTTGTCGATATCGGCCAGCATCGCGTTGAGCATCGCAGTGCCCTCGGCGCCGAGTTGCTCCTCGATCACCTTGCGCACGGCAGGTTGCGCCACGGCAGCGAACTTCTTCAACTCGGCCGGGGGCACGGCATTGATGGTCATCTTCTTGCCCAGTTTTGGCAAGCCTTTCTCGGCCGACGCCTCGATGATGCGCGAGATGCCACGCCCGGCCTCGACCGCCACTTCGGCCGCGTTGTCGACCACCTTGCGCTCGTCGGCGGTCAGTCCGTCATAGAACTTGGCGTTGATGAGCCAGAAGTATGGCGTGATCACGTGGTTGGTGATCGACAGGTACTTCTGCACCTCGTCGAACTTGGCGAAGGCGATGATCGGCACCGGGTTCATCTGGCCGTCGGCGACGCCGGTCTGCAGCGAGGTGTAGACTTCGGCCCAGGCGATGGACGCCGGCTGGCCGCCCAGCGAGGAGACCAGGGTCTGGTGGGTCTTCAGGCCCATGGTGCGGATCTTCAGGCC
>JBFJZP010000224.1:0-5543 GCA_041622095.1 Burkholderiaceae bacterium
CGGCGGCAGCGGATTCGCATTAGCGACAAGAAAGTCACATATTTACGAACTCTCAAGTCGTTAATATCTTAAAAAGGTTCGAATACAGTCGGGGCATGGATAAACCCAAAGCCATCCTGTTCGACGCCTATGGCACCTTGTTCGACGTCTACAGCGTCGGCCTGCTGGCCGAGCAGTTGTATCCCGGCCACGGCACGGCCCTCGGCCAGCTCTGGCGCGACAAGCAGATCGAATATTCCCGGCTGGTCACGACCAGCAACCACGGCGCCCATTACCGCCCGTTCTGGGACCTGACCCGCAGCGCGCTGGTCTATGCGGTCAAGAAGCTGGTGGCGCCGCAAGCCGGCCAGTCGATGGCGGCATTCGACGCGCCGATCGACCGCTTGATGAACCAGTACCGCAGCCTGAGCGCGTTCCCGGAAAACCATGCGGTGCTGCAGGACCTCAAGCGCCGCGGCATCGTCACCGGCATCCTGAGCAACGGCGACCCGGCGATGCTGAACCTGGCCGTCAAGTCCGCCGGGCTGACCGAACTGCTCGACCATGTGATCAGCGTCGACCCGATACGCAAGTACAAGACCGCGCCGGAGGCCTATGCGCTCGGCGAGCAGGCAACCGGCCTGCGCGCGCGCCAGATCGGCTTCGTCAGCTGCAATGCCTGGGACGCTCTGGCGGCCACCTGGTACGGTTACCAGACCCTGTGGGTCAACCGCTACCAGCTGCCGTTCGAGGAACTCGGCACGCAGCCCATGTACAGCGGCCACTCGCTGCGCGACGTCAACGTCTTTCTTTGAATCCACTTCATCCATATCTCGAGGGGAACCCATGAGCACACGCACCCGCATGCACCAGCTGGACATCGCGACCGAGCTGTTCGACTTCATCGAACAACAGGTGCTGCCCGGCACCGGCGTCGACAGCGCCGGGTTCTGGCGCGGCTTCGATGCCATCGTCGCCGACCTGGCGCCGAAAAACGCGGACTTGCTGGCCGAGCGTGACCGCCTGCAGGCCGAGCTGGACCAGTGGCACAAGGCGCACCCCGGGCCGATCCGTGCGATGAAGGCCTACCGCGCCTTCCTGACCCGTATCGGCTACCTGGTGCCGGAGCCGGCCAAGGTGCGCGCGACGACGAAGAATGTCGACGCCGAGCTGGCGCTGCAGGCGGGTCCGCAACTGGTGGTGCCGATCCTCAATGCACGTTACGCGCTCAACGCCGCCAATGCCCGCTGGGGTTCGCTGTACGACGCGCTGTATGGCACCGACGCGATCGACGAGAGTGGCGGCGCCACCCGCGCCGGCCCCTACAACCCGATCCGGGGCGCCAAGGTCATCGACTATGCGCGCCATGTGCTGGACCGCACCGCACCGCTGAAATCCGGCTCGCATGTCGACAGCACCGGGTATGCGGTCGTCGATGGCCAGTTGGCGGTGACGCTGGCCGGCGGCAAGACCACCCCCCTGCGCAACGGCAAGCAGTTCACCGGTTACCAGGGCGCTGCGGCCAGCCCGTCATCGGTGCTGCTGCAGCACAACGGCCTGCATATCGACATCCGGATCGACCGCGGCACACCCACTGGCGCGGTCGATGCGGCCGGTGTCAGCGACGTGGTACTCGAGGCCGCGTTGTCGACCATCCTGGACCTGGAAGATTCGGTGGCAGCGGTCGATGCGCCGGACAAGGTGCTGGGCTACCGCAACTGGCTCGGCATCCTCAAGGGCGACCTGACCGAGAACGTCAGCAAGGGTGGCAAGACCTTCACCCGCGGCCTGAACCCCGACCGCGTCTACACCGCACCTGCCGGTGGCGAGGTGCGCCTGCACGGCCGTTCGCTGATGTTCCTGCGCAATGTCGGCCACCTGATGACCAACCCGGCCATCCTGTACACCGCGGCAGACGGCTCGCAGCGCGAAATCCCCGAGGGCATCCTGGACGCCGTCGTCACCACCACGATCGCGCTGCACGACCTGCAAGGCCGTGGCGTCGGTCCGGACGGCCAGCCCATCCGCAACTCGCGCCAGGGCTCGGTCTATATCGTCAAACCCAAGATGCACGGCCCCGCAGAGGTGGCCTTTGCCAGCGAACTGTTCGGCCGCGTCGAGAAACTGCTCGGCCTGAAGGACAGCACCGTCAAGCTCGGCATCATGGACGAGGAGCGCCGCACCAGTGTCAACCTCAAGGCCTGCATTGCCGCCGCCGCCAGCCGCGTCGCCTTCATCAACACCGGCTTCCTGGATCGTACCGGCGACGAGATGCACAGCTGCATGCAAGCCGGCCCGGTGCTGCGCAAGGGCGACATGAAGACCAGCGCCTGGATCCAGGCCTATGAGCGCAACAACGTGCTGGTCGGCCTGGCCTGCGGCCTGCGCGGCAAGGCCCAGATCGGCAAGGGCATGTGGGCCATGCCCGACCTGATGGCCGACATGCTCAAGCAGAAGATCGCGCATCCGAAAGCCGGCGCCAACACCGCCTGGGTGCCCAGCCCGACGGGTGCCACGCTGCACGCACTGCACTACCACCAGGTCAAGGTGGCGGATGTGCAGAAGGAACTGGAGAAGCAGGACATCGACGGCCAGCGCGACCAGTTGCTCAACGACCTGCTGACGATCCCGGTGGTCAAGACGCCGAAATGGAGCGACGCCGAGAAGCAGCAGGAACTCGACAACAACGCCCAGGGCATCCTGGGCTATGTGGTGCGCTGGATCGACCAGGGCATCGGCTGCTCCAAGGTGCCCGACATCCACAACGTCGGCCTGATGGAAGACCGCGCCACCCTGCGCATCTCCAGCCAGCACATGGCCAACTGGCTGGCGCACGGCGTCGTGACCAAGGCGCAGGTGCGTGCCACCTTCAAGCGCATGGCCAAGGTGGTCGACAAGCAGAATGCCGGCGACAGCCTGTACACGCCGATGGCCGGCAATCCGCAGGGCGCGGCCTTCCAGGCGGCGACCGACCTGGTGTTCAAGGGCATGGCGCAACCCAGCGGGTATACCGAGCCGCTGCTGCATGCCTGGCGACTGAAGGTGAAGGCCGGCGCGGCCTGATACGAGACGCTGGCACGGCGTGAACCGCTGTGCCGGACGCCACTGCGGCGTTTGCGCGATGGCACCTGCGGTTGCCATTTTCTTGGTTGTCGCCAGCAGTCCGGTGCAACCGGCAAGCCTAATGCAGCGCGGTCAGGCCCTTGCCCCGCCTGCATCGGCCAACACGGCCTGCCAGGCTTGCAGCTTGTCCGCCCACGGCATGCCGGCATGGGCCGGGCTGGTCGACGGAAGCCGCAGGGTCTGCAAGGCCGGCGCCAGCAAACCGGTGGCCGCCACATGGCGGCGGAACAAGTTGGCTGCCGCGGCGCCATTGAAGCAGATGCGGGTGATCGCGCAGTGCCGGCTCAGGAAACCGGCAAAGTCGTTGACCACCACGCTATCGGGCGCAATCGCTGAATCCAGGCTGCCGGGGCGCTCGCAACTGGCCAGCACATCCCAGACTGCGATGCGATGAACTTGCAAGGCCAGCACACGCTGCGCATAAGGCAGTTGCGGGTCGAAGCCGAACAGGGCGCCCATGATCGGCCAGAAGGCGTTGCGTGGATGGCCGTAATACTGCTGCGCCCGCAGCGAGGCCACGCCGGGCATGCTGCCCAGCACCAGCACCCGCGCGTCGGCCCGCGCGATCGGCGCGAAACCCCGGACCCGTGGCAAGTCGGCGCCAGCAGTCATGTCGCCGACCCTGTGGCGCTGCGCTTGCGCACCTTGCGGGTATGCATGTGGGGGGGATCCAACATGGGGGGGTTCATCGCATCTTCATCCTGATCGGGTGCTGGGCGACGTGCACGCTGCGCCAGCGCGTCATGCTAACCGCAGCAGGATGTCGCCGACCTCGCCAACCCGCGCAAGCCCGCACCCTGGCCCAGGTCACCCGGATTCCTTTAAAGTCGATCGACCTTATCCTGCGCCTGCCGAAACCAGGCGCTACCCGACATCAGGAGCCCCGCGCGCATGACCCACCCGACAACCGACTACACCCCGCCTGCCATCTGGACCTGGGACAAGGAAAGCGGCGGCAAGTTCGCCAGCATCAACCGCCCGATCTCCGGCCCGACGCATGACAAGGAACTGCCGGTCGGAAAGCATCCGATGCAGTTGTATTCGCTGGCCACGCCCAATGGCGTGAAGGTGACGGTGATGCTCGAGGAATTGCTGGCGCTGGGCCACCGAGGCGCCGAATACGACGCCTGGCTGATCAAGATCGGCGACGGCGACCAGTTCGGCAGCGGGTTTGTCGGCGTGAACCCGAACTCCAAGATACCGGCGCTGCTGGACCGCAGCGAGCAGCCCGCACCGGTACGGGTGTTCGAGTCCGGCGCCATCCTTCAGTACCTGGCCGAGAAGTTCGACAACAGCTTCCTGCCCACGGCACGCGCTGCGCGCGCCGAATGCCTGTCCTGGCTGTTCTGGCAGATGGGTAGCGCGCCTTACCTGGGCGGCGGTTTCGGCCACTTCTACGCCTATGCGCCCTTCAAGATGGAGTACCCGATCAACCGCTTCGCGATGGAGGTCAAGCGCCAGCTCGACGTGCTGGACAAGCGCCTGGCGCAAACGCAATACCTGGCCGGCGACGACTACACGATTGCCGACATCGCGGTCTGGCCCTGGTATGGCGCCTTGTCCAAGGGCTTGTTGTACAGCGCCGGCGATTTCCTGCAGGTGCAGGAATACAAGCACGTCCAGCGCTGGACCGATCAGATCGCCGCGCGAGCGGCGGTCAAGCGCGGCCGCATGGTGAACCGCACCTTTGGTGATCCGGCGAGCCAGTTGCACGAGCGCCATGACGCCAGCGACTTCGACACGAAAACCGCGGACAAGCTCGCCGCAAAGGTCTGAGTCGCGCGACCACCGCATCCATCCACCGCCCCCTCCCGCGCGCGCCCGGCCATGAGCACCCGTTACTGGTTGATGAAGTCCGAACCCAACGAGTGTTCGATCGACGACGCGATGGCCGCGCCCGAGCGCACCGTGGCCTGGACCGGCGTGCGCAACTACCAGGCGCGCAACTTCATGCGCGACGAGATGCAGCTGGGCGACGGCGTGCTGTTCTACCACTCGAGTTGTCCGCAGCCGGGTATTGCCGGCATTGCCCGGGTGGCATCCGGCGTGCGGCCGGACCCGACGCAGTTCGACCCGAAGTCGGACTATTTCGACCCGAAGTCCGACCCGGCCAATCCGCGCTGGCTGCTGCTGGACGTGCAGGCGCAGCGCAAGACGCGGCTGCTCGGCCTGCCGGAACTGCGCGCCACCCCGGAACTGGCCGACCTGGTGTTGCTGCGCCGGGGTAACCGCTTGTCGATCACGCCGGTGGACGAAAAACACTGGAACCTGGTCCTGCGGATGCTGGAGCGCGACCCGGCCTGATTCTGGCCCGGCCATTGGCGAACCCGCAGCGACGGGTGTTGCGGCAACGCGCCAGTCCGGGCAGGTGGGGCGCAAACGATCCGAACCGGATTCTGGTGATGGCTTTCGTCGCGGCCGCAATGGCGGCCGATTCGCGC
>JBFJZP010000225.1:0-5503 GCA_041622095.1 Burkholderiaceae bacterium
CCTTCGACGCGCAGCAGGCCATCAGGCACTTCACGCACGCCGGTGAGCTTGCTGTTGTAGGCCCACAACCAGTTGCGGTGATACAGGTACACGATCGGGCGATCCTTTTGCACCTGCGCGGCCACCTGCTCGTAGGCCTTGATCCGGTCCGCTGTCGTCAGCTTGGTGCGGGCGTCGTTGAGCAGGTTGTCGATCTCGGGCTTGCAATAACCGGCGTAGTTCAGCGGCTGCTTGCAGGCGAGAAAGCTGTAGACGTTGCCATCCGGGTCGGCCCGGCCGCTCCAGGCCAGCACATAGGCCTCGAAGTCACCCTGGTCGGCAAGTTTGAGCGAACTGGCGAACTCGGTGGACTGGATCTTGACGTCGAAACCAGCCTCCTTGGCCATGGCCTGCACCACCTGTGCGATCTTCTGCGCGTCCGAGGTCGTGGCCGTCATCAACGTGAAGCTCGGGTTGGTGACGCCGGCCTCCTTGAGCAAGGCCTTGGCGCGCGCCACGTCGCGCTTGGGCATCGGCGCGTTCTTGGCGTAGAAGCTGCTGCTCGGTGCGACACACTGATTGCCGGCAACGGCTTCGCCGTCCATCACCACCTGCACAATGCCCTGGCGGTCCAGCGACAACTCGAAGGCCTCGCGCACCTTGGCATCCTTGCCCAGCGGATTGGCCTGGGCCTTGTCGCTCTTGCCGGTGTTGATGGTGATGCCCTGGTAGCCGATCTCGGTGATCTTGCTGACCTTGAGCTTGGGATCGGATGCAATCTTGGCGATGTCGCTGGAGGCGGCACGCTCGATGAAGTCGAGTTGGCCCGAACGCAGGTTGGCCAGGCGCACGGTGGCGTCGGGAATCGGCGTGTAGACGATGCGGTTGAAATGGATCGTGTCCTTGTTCCAGTAGTTCGCGTATTTGTCGAACACGATCTTGTCCTGCGCCACGCGCTCGACGAACTTGAACGGACCGGAACACACCGGGGCGGTGCCGAAGTTGGCGCCACCGGCCGTCGCGGCCTTGGGGGACACCATCATGCCGGCGCGGTCGGCCAATGCCGCCAGCAGCGGCGAGAACGGCGCGGTCAGGTTCAGCCGCACGGTGCTCGCATCGATCACATCGACGGAACTCACCGGTTTGAGTTCGCCGCTGCGGTTCGAGCCCTGCATGTTCTTGTGGCGCTCGATATTGAACTTGACCGCCTCGGCGTCGAACTTCTCGCCGTCATGGAACGTGACGCCACTGCGCAGCTTGAGCGTCAGCGACTTGCTGTCGGCCGACCACTGGTAGCTGGTGGCCAGCTGCGGAACAATCGCCATCTTTTCGTCGACGTCGAGCAGCTTGTCGCACATCGCCGAAAACACGATGCGGCCGACGAAGGTGCGTGCCAGCGTCGGATCGAGAATATCCGGGTCCTCGGCCAGGCCGACGCGCAGCACCTGCGCATGCGTCAGCAACGGGACGACGGTCAGCAGCGCGGCGCCGACCAGGGTAAGTGCGCGTGGTTTCATGGTGCGTTCTCCTTCGATGAAAAATGACTGCCAGGGAATCGATCAGGCCACAGTGGCCACGGGTGCGGAAAAAGCCGACTGCAGTCGCAACAGCCGTGCACGCGCGGGTGGAACTGCACCCTGGACGCGCGCGATCGGCGCAGCCGCTTGAAGCGGGAAATGACAGGCCACCGCGTGGCTGCCATCACCGGCCAGGACGGGCGCCTCTTGCGCGCACCGGGGCTGGGCCTGGGGACAACGGGTATGCAGATGGCAGCCGCTGGGCGGAGCCATCGGGCTGGGTACGTCGCCGCCAAGAACGACGCGTTCGCGCCGCAAGCCAGGGTCCGGCAAGGGAATCGCCTGCATCAGCGCATGGGTGTAGGGATGGCGCGGCTCGGCGAAGATGCGCTGCTTGTCGCCGATCTCGACGATGCGGCCCAGGTACATCACCGCCACCCGATCGGCGATGTGCTTGACGACCGCGAGATCGTGTGCAATGAACAGGTAGGACAGTCCGAGGCTGCGCTGCAGATCCTGCAGAAGGTTGACGACCTGCGCCTGCACCGACACGTCGAGTGCCGACACCGCTTCGTCGCAGACGATCAGGCGTGGCTCGACCGCCAGAGCGCGGGCAATGCCGATGCGCTGGCGCTGGCCACCGGAAAACTCGTGCGGATACCGCTGCGCGGCCTCGGCCGGCAGGCCGACGGTGTTCAGCAATTCGGCCACACGCCGCGCCTCGGCGCCGCGGTGCAGCCCATGCACGCGCAATGGCTCCTCCAGTGTCTGGCCCACTGTCTTGCGCGGATTCAGCGACGAATACGGATCCTGGAAGATCAGTTGCATGTCGCGCCGCTGTGCGCGCAGCGCACCGGCATCCAGGCCCATCAGGTCCTTGCCGTCGAGCCGAAGCTCGCCGCTCGTGGGCTCGATCAGGCGCAACAACATGCGGCCCAGCGTCGACTTGCCGCAACCCGACTCGCCGACCACCCCCAGCGTCTCGCCCTTGTAGAGCATCAGGTCGACGCCGTCGACGGCACGCACCTGGCCACGGACGCGGTTCAACAAACCCTTGCGAACCGGGAAATGCTTGACCAATCCCTTGGCCTGCAACAGCACAGGTACTCCGGCAAGCGTGGCGTTTTGGCTCATGCGACCGCCTCCTCACAGCCCTGCGCCAGCAGTACCGCCGGATCCAGCGGCGCCTTGAAGCATGCCGCCTGGTGCCCTGCACCCACATCGCGCAACGGCGGCACGCTCGCGCGACAGGCGGCATCGGCAAATGGGCAGCGTTCGGCAAAACTGCAGCCCGCCGGCAAGGCACTGGGCGCCGGCACCTGGCCATCGATCGACGTCAGGCGGTCCTGGTCCGCATCGAGGCGGGGAATCGAGCCCAGCAAGCCCACGGTATAGGGATGCTGCGGTTCGTCGAACAGGGACTGCACCGGCGCGCGTTCGACCACCCGGCCGGCATACATCACCACAACCTCGTCGGCGACCTCGGCGACGACGCCCAGGTCGTGCGTGATCAGCACGATGGCGGTGCCGGTTTCCTGCTGTAGCGTACGCATCAGCTCCAGGATCTGCGCCTGTATCGTCACGTCGAGCGCGGTCGTGGGTTCGTCGGCAATCAGCAAGCGCGGCTCACACGCCAGCCCCATCGCGATCATGACGCGCTGGCGCATGCCGCCGCTGAGCTTGTGCGGGAACTCGTCGATGCGCTGCTCCGGCGCCGGAATACGCACCTTGCGCAGCATCTCGATCGCCCGTTCACGCGCCTGCGCGCGGCTCATGCTGCGGTGGCGCAGCAGGCCTTCCATGATCTGGTCGCCCACGGTGAACGAGGGGTTGAGCGACGACATCGGCTCCTGGAAGATCATCGCCATGCCATTGCCGCGCAAGTCCTGCAGTTCCTGCTCGGGAGCGCCCACCAGTTCCCGACCTTCGAAGCGGACCGATCCGGCAGCAATCCGCCCGTGCGGCTTGGGCAACAAGCCCATGATGGACAAGGACGTGACGCTCTTGCCGCAGCCGGACTCACCGACGATGGCCAGCGTGCGTCCCGCCTCGACAGAGAAGCTGACTCCATCGACAACCGCGAATTCGCCGTCGTCACCGGTGAACACGGTGCGCAGGTCGCGCACCTCGAGCAGTGCGCTCATGACGAAACCCCGCGCCGTGCCTGGAACTCAGCGATGATCGCATCGATCTTCGCCCGGTCCGTGATGCCGGCCGGACGCCCGCGGCCGGGCAGGCAACTCAGGAATGGCTGGAACCGCTCCAGGCTGACCGCATGCAGCCGGCGCAATTCCTTCAACGGGTCCTCGTGATCATCGACGCGCAGGTCCAGCGCCAGGTAGTCCTCGTCGGTATGGATCCGCAGTGCGGCCGATTGCTTGCCGCGTTTGTCACCACCGGCCGCCTCACCAGCGTCCATTGCCGCAAGCAGGCGTTCAGCCAGGCTCATGCCCTTGCTGCGCTCGAACGCCTCGGCGCTTGCTTCGATGACGCGAGGCCCGGCCAGCATGTTGCCGGCCACGCTCAGGCCGTCACGCGCCAGATCGCCGCACCATTCGACACAGGACGCGCCGGTCCACGCCGCCGCCGGCCCCTTGAACGGCAATACATGCAACTGGCGCTGCGCACGCCCGTCGTCACCGGCCGTCAGCCTGGCGATCACCGCGGCAGCGTCCATCCCCTGCTCCATCAGGTCCAGTGCCGCTGGCCCGTACAGTGGATTCATCAGCGCCTGCGTCGATACCGCCCCGACGCCGCGGCGGGTATGGACACACAGGGAACCCACGGCAAAGAAACGGCTGGCGATGGCTGCGCCGAAGAAGCCGTTGTCGTCACGCGCCAGGATGGACCATGTCATTTTGCGAGCTTTCTCGAATCAGGGGTGCAATGCGGCTGTTGTTCAATCCGCCAACAGCAGGCCGTAGAACATGCGCAGCGAGGTCAACACCAGGAACAAGGCGAACAAGCGCCGCAACATGCGTGCATTGACCGAATGGGCCAGACGTGCGCCCCAACTGGTCGTGACCATGGTGGCCGGAACAATCAGGGCCATGCCCAGCAGATCGATATAGCCAACCGTGGTCGGAGGGCGATTCGCCACACCCAGGCCATTGACCAGGAACGCGATCGCACCCGGCAGGCTGATCACCATGCCCAGCGCGGCGCCGGTCCCCACCGCCACATGCATCGGCGTGCGCAAGGCGTTGAGGATCGGCACGCTCAGGGTGCCGCCGCCAATACCCATCATCGTCGACAAGCCGCCGATGCCGGCACCGATCAGGGATGTGCCGGTGCGCCCGGGCAGTCCGTCACGCAATGCGAAGTCGTCGCGTTTGAACGCCATGTTCAGCGCCACCACCATGGCCACCGTGGCAAAGATCGCGGTCAGCACCTGCCCGCTGGCATAACCCGACAAGACCGCGCCGATCAACACGCCGACACAGACCGGTGGCACCAGTCGACGCAGGATGGCCGGGTCCAGGCTGCCGCGCCGGCGATGTGCGCGCGCCGACATGATCGACGTCGGCACGATGGTCGCCAGCGAGGTACCGACCGCCACATGCATGCGCACATCGGCATCGACCCCCATCAAGGTGAACACGTGGTAGAGCACCGGAACGATCACGATGCCTCCCCCCACACCCAGCAAGCCGGCCAATACACCGGCCACCACGCCGGTCAGCGTCAGCGACAAGGCCATCAGGACAAGCCAGGTCGTCGTATGACCGTCCAGCAAGGACGGACTCACGCGCCACCTCGCATGTCAGCGTAGTCGGGGCGACCGGACGCCGGCAGCAAACCCAGATCCGAAGGTCTGCAAGATGGCATGGGCGATTGGCGAAGCAGCATGGGTGGCAACGGTGCGAAGTGTCGCAATGTATAGGAATAAGCTGACGTTTGTAAACTCAATGCCACTACCCTTCGCAAGGGTCATGCCACTTGGGACATAAATCGCAAGTCATTGATTTAATTAAATAAACTCATTAAAACCCGTACCAGACCTGAAA
>JBFJZP010000226.1:0-5497 GCA_041622095.1 Burkholderiaceae bacterium
GTCGATGACGGCGAGAAACTGTGCCGCACACCCAGCCGGTAGGTGTCGCTGTCCAGGCTGTTGCGCAGCGAGTCGGAGAAGTTGTTGGCGAAGAACTTCTGCTGCAGATCGCCCCATTCGGTCTTGCGGCTGCGGTACTCGGCCTGCACGCTGGTCTGCGGCGTCAGGTCGAACTGCACAAAGGCATTGCCGATTTCATCGTCCTGGTCCGCATTGGCACGAAAGCCATCGGTCTTGAACTTGCTGTAGCCCAGGCTGTAGGATGCCCGCCCCGTGATGCCGGAGACCACGACATCGCCGGCCGACGTGCCCAGTTGGCCAGCCATGCCGCTGGCCAGAAACGATATGCCGTCGCGGTTGAACAGCGGATTGAACTCGTTGAAAGATGCCGTGCCCGGCCCGCCCGAGCTGATCAGCATCAGGTTGCTCTCCGCCAGCCGTGGCTGCAGCGGTGTATTGGTGACAGGCGCCAGCAGTTGGGACTGCAGCAGTTCGCTCACCCGCGCGATCTCATGCCGGGGCAGCACGCCATAGGAGTCGGCCAGGAAACGGTGCGCGGAAAAATTGCTCGGATCGCGGTTGACCGCCTGCCAGCCCTCGACCAGAGCGCGCTGCTGAAAGCCCAGTTCGCTGTAGATCCGCGCCTGGCTGGCCGCGCGTGCGGCAGCGTCCGAATCGAGCAGCAGCTGTGAGCGGTAGATGGCGCGGCCGTCGTTGAGTGCGCGGGCCTTGTCCAGGTCCTGCAAGGCCTCCATCGGCCGGTTGGTGGTCTGCTTGGCGATTGCGCCATAGAACCAGGGGGTCGGGTCGTTCGGATCGAGTTGCTTGGCAACCCCAAGCTCGCGCTCGTCGCGCGGCGAGCGCTTCTCTTCGTAGTAGGCCTTGGCCAGGTAGCTGCGCACCAGGGCATTGCCAGGATCCAGGCTTGCCGCGATCTCGATCTCGCGGCTGCCCGCATCGAGGTCGCCCGCACGGATCTTCGCCAGACCCAGGCCGAGCCTCGGTAACGGATCGGCCTGATCCAGCGTGATCGCCTTCTCGAAGCTGGCGCGTGCCTGCTCGATCCGGATCGCTGTCAGCTGGGCAAAACCGAGCACGGTCTGGGTGCGCGAGAGGTCGGGCTGGAGTTCGACCGCACGCTGGGCGGCGGCAGCAGATTTATCCGTTTCGCCGAACGACGACTGCAGTTCGGCGAGCCTTGCCCATGCAAGCGCATTGGATGGTTCGGCTTCGACCGCGAGCAGCATGCTGGCCCGCGCGGATGCCAGATCCAGGCTTGCCTGCTCGGAATAGGATCGCGCGATCAACGCACTGGCGGAGTTAGGCTGGGCCTCGACAGCACTGAGCGCCAGCTGCAGCGCCTGGCTCTTGTCGCCCTGCACCAGCGCCATGATCGACAGCAGGCTCAGCGCATCGGCATTGCGCGGCGACGCCTGCCGCACGCGCTCGAGTTCGCCGCGCGCCTCGTCGACCGCACCGACGGCGAGCAGGGACTGCGCCCGGTAGGTCGGGGCCTGGCGATCCTGAATGACCGGCGGGTAAAACAGCGTCCAGTGCACCGCATCGCGCGGCCGCGCGACAACACGCACCACCGGCGCCTTGCCGGCTTCGGCGATCGCCGACTGCCCGTCGCCCAAAGTCAGGCTGCCAGCGGCGTTTTGCGCGACGACCGTGCCCTCGAAGACCGTGAGCAAGGTTGCCTGGGGCTCGAGGCTGATGAAAAATTCGGTTCCCCGGACGCCGGCCACGGTGAACGGCGTATTGACCTCCAGGCTATCGGGGCCCCTGGAAAAGAAATGCGCCGCGCCGCGGAGCATGTCCACCAGACCGGTCTTACCCTGCTTGGGCGCATCTACCTTGATCGTGGTGTTGGCGTTGAGACGAAGCACCGATTGGTCAAGCAGCGCAATGTCTGCGCGGCTGCGCGCCAGCACGCGAATCGAGTCGCCGGGTCGGAAAGTGTCATTCAACCCGACCGCTTGCCACAGCGTCTGTCCTACCCGTTGTGCCTCTACCGTTCCCTGCACCGAAACAAGCCTGGCGACCGGCGGTTCGGTGGTTTGAGCGACCGCCGGGCGCGCAATCAGCACCGCTGCCAGCAGCCAGACGACCATGCCGGCTACAACACGAACCCGACAACTTGCTTCTGATTTCATCTTGGCCGCCCCGTTGTTGATCGCTGTGACACGCCGGTTGCCTTGGCCGCAGGTTCAACGCAGTTGCGCTTCTTGCCTTGGTGCGTCAAGGCCCGCACCGAACCTCAAGATTCACGAACACAATAGTCCTCAACCGTGCGCCATGTCAACCCAAATGCACAGCCTCCCCCCTATCCAGACTACTCGTAGACCCTGCTACTGGAATGGGAAAGCGCAGAAAAAGTAGCCGCAACTTGCCAGTCCAAGCCGCCGACAGTCCGGACATGCGACGGTGCCGGCCCGGGCTGGCGGCAGGCCTTGGCCGGGTACACAATCAGAGCGACCAGCCGGGCGCATTGAACCGATGCAACGGACCAGGGAGGCTTCCCGGGAAGTCTTGTCGCCAGGCCAGCGCGTCTCGGATGGCACCGACCCGATGGATCGATGCCAGGCAACCGTCGTCCCGCAGTTCTCATGCAGACTTCCCGGCTGCGTGACAATCGCGCTGCGATCGATCAGGGTACTGCGTCCCATGTCGGTCCTCCACGCCTTGAAAACCCGCCACTTCATCCAGCTCATCGCCATGTCCGCCCTGTGGGGCGCGTCGTTTCCGTTGCTGCGCATCGCCAGCCCCGCATTCGGGCCGGTCGCGCTGGCAGGTATCCGCTGCGCGCTGGCGGCGGTGGTGCTGGCGCTGCTGATGCGGGTGCTGCGCGAACGCTGGCCCGGCCGCGCCGATTGGCTGCCACTGGCGGCACTCGGGCTGCTGACCGTGGTCGCGCCGTTCGTGTTGTTCAACTGGGCGGCGCTGACGCTGCCAGCCGGTTATTCCGCGGTGCTCAATGCCACCGCGCCGGTGTTCGGCCTGCTGGCGGCGGCGGTGGCCGGCGACGAGAAGATCACGCCACGCAGCATGCTCGGCTGTGTGGCCGGTTTCGGCGGCGTGGCGTTGCTGGTGCAACTGGGTCCGGTCGACGCGACGCCGGCGGTGATCCTGGCCGCGTTGGCGTGCACCGGGGCGGCCGCCTGCTACGGCATCGGCACCACCTTCATGAAGCGCGCCTCGGCCCGGCACCTGCCGCTGGCAGCCGCGGCAACCATCCATATCGCGGCCGCGCTGATGCTGGCGATCCCGGTCGGTGTGGCGGTGCCGACGATGCAGCTGAACACGGCGGTATTGCTGGCGGTCGCCTTGCTCGGCCTGGTCACCTCGGGCTTCATGTACTGGATCAGCATGCGGCTGATGCGCGAGATCCCGGCCAGCGCCGCGACCTCGTCCGCATTCATGATTCCGCTGTTCGGCGTGAGCTGGGGTGCATGGTTCCTGGACGAGCCGGTCACCGCCGGCATGGTGCCCGGCAGCCTGCTGATCCTGCTGGCCACCGCCTTGATCACCGGCTTCAATCCCTGGCGCATGGCGCGCCGGCTGCGTTGAGACCACCGGCTTACCAGGGCGAAGGCCTGCCGCTACCATCGGCGACAACCGCACCACCACGCCAGGCCTGACGCTCGACCGATCGCCACACAACGGCGCTTGCCGCGCAGGGTGGCCACAGCTGCCGCGGCGCGTGGCGGCCAACCGGCCAACCGATTGTTGATGGAAACACCATGAAGTTCTCCTCCCTCGTCACCCGCATCGGCGGCAACCGCGTCGATGCGTGGAAGATCCATGCCGAAGCAGTCGCCGCAGCCGGGCGCGGTGAAGACGTGATCGTGCTCAGCGTCGGCGACCCGGAATTCGCCGCACCGCAGGCCATCACCGAGGCGGCGGTGGTCGCGCTGCGCGGCGGCGACACGCACTACACCACCATCATCGGCCGGCCGGCGCTGCGCGAGCGTATTGCGCGTCGGCACCAGGCCGCCAGCGGCCAGGTGGTCGACAGCAGCAACGTGGTCGTCGTCAGCGGCGCACAGAACGGACTGTTCGTGGCCAGCCTGTGCCTGTGCGAGGCCGGCGACGAGGTGCTGGTGCCCGAGCCGCTGTACCTGACCTACGAGGCCACGGTGCGCGCCTGCGGCGCGACGCTGGTGCCGGTTCCGGTATTGCCCGACAGTGGTTTTCGCATCGACCTGGACGCGTTGCGCGCCGCGGTCACGCCGCGCAGCCGCGCGATCTTTCTCGCCACGCCCTGCAATCCGACCGGCGTCGCGCTGCGCCGCGACGAGTTGCAGGCGATCGCCGACCTGGCCATCGCACACGACCTGTGGGTGGTCTCCGACGAGGTATATGCGGCGCTGACCTTCGAACCACCCCATGTCTGCATCGCCGGATTGAGCGGCATGGCCGAGCGCACCGTCACCGTCAGCAGCCTGTCCAAGTCGCATGCGATGGCCGGCTACCGGCTGGGCTGGGCGGTCGCCCCCAGCGAACTCGCGCGCCACATGGGCAACCTGTTGCTGTGCAGTCTGTACGGCGCACCCGGCTTTGTGCAGGAGGCGGCATGTGCGGCGCTGGACCAGTACGACGCGGTCACCGCCGACATCCGCACGCTCTACCGGCGCCGCAGGGACCTGGTGCACCAGTTGCTGCAGGACGTGCCGGGCCTGCGCTGCAGCCTGCCGGAGGCCGGCATGTTCATGCTGCTGGACGTGCGCAACAGCGGCCTGTCCTCACACGACTTCGCCTGGGGCCTGCTGCGCGCCCAGGGTGTCTCGGTGCTGGACGCGCAGGCCTTCGGCCCGTCGGCGGATGGGTTCCTGCGCATGGGGCTGGTGGTCGACGACGAACGGCTGGCCGAGGCCTGCCGCAGGATCCGGGCCTACGCCAGCAGCCTGCGCTGAGCGGCCCGGCCGGGTCCGTGTCCACGCCCTCGCACCGGAACCATTCGGGCGTCGCCAACCGGAATTTTCACACCGGCACCCAACCGCGCAAGACGCTGCAGGACAATCGCCCGGATGGAAAACGTTCACATGATGCCGAAGGCCCAGGAATCCGACGACGCGCAGATGTTCGAGTCCGCGCCGATCTCGCTCTGGCTGGAGGACTACAGCGCACTCAAGACCTTGTTCGGCCAATGGCGCGCGCGGGGCGTGACCGACCTGGCGGCGCACCTGGCCAAGGATCCGGCGCACATCAAGCAATGCGCCGCCAGCCTGAAGGTGCTCAAGGTCAATCGCAAGACGCTGGAGGTGTTTGCCGCCAGCAGCCAGCAGGAGCTGGTGTCGCGCCTGCCCGAGGTATTCCGCGACGACATGCTCGGTCAGATGCTGCCGGAGCTGGCGGCCTTGTGGGAGGGCCGCCAGACCTTCTCGAACCAGACGGTCAACTACGGACTGGACGGCCGGCGCATCGACGTGCAGATCCATGTGCGGGTGTTGCAGGGCTACGAAGACACCTGGGGCCGGGTACTGGTGTCGCTGGA
>JBFJZP010000227.1:0-5496 GCA_041622095.1 Burkholderiaceae bacterium
CGAGCTCTGTCCCCAACACTTTGTCGGATGTCCGGCTGTCCACCTTGTGGGACAGACCGCAATTACACGAAGTGAATTTCGCTCTGTCCCCAACATTTCATTGGATGTCCGGCTGTCCGGATCAAGCAGAATCCAGTACGCGATCTCCTCCCCCGCCACTTCCACAAAACAAAGGGACACCGCCCATGACGACGCCAACCACCATTGTCGAACTGCGCAGCCATCTCCTTCAGGTGCCGTGGAACGGCCCGCCGCCGGCTGCCGGAATCCTGGCGGCGCCGTTGCGCGACATCTACGTGCTGGAAATCGAGACCCAGGGCGGGCTGACCGGCATGAGTTATCTGATGCCGCTGCGCGGCGGCCTGCAAACGCTCGATGCCTGCATGAAGGAATTGGTCGCGCCGCATCTGCTCGGGCGTGATGCCACCGAGATCGAGGGAATCTGGCAGACGCTGTACAAGAGCAACTTCTGGCTGGGCCGGATGGGCGTCACGGTCTTCGCCCAGAGCGCGGTCGACATGGCGCTTTGGGACATCGTGGGAAAACGCGCCGAGCTGCCGCTGTTCCGGCTATGGGGCGCCGCCCGGACGGAGGTCCCGGCTTACGGTTCAGGCTGCTTCCGCGGCCTCGGCCGCGACGGCATGATCGCCCGGGCCAGGGAATTCACCGCGATGGGCCTTACGGCGATCAAGATGCAGGTGGCCCATATCCGGCCGTGGCGGGAGGACGTGCTGAACGTCAAGGCGATGCGCGATGCCCTGGGCGACGGCATCGAGATCATGATCGACGTCAACATGGGTTGGGACGCCGACACCGCCATCCAGGCCGGCCACCACATCGACGAGTTCGATCCCTACTGGCTGGAAGAGCCGGTGGTCGCCGAGGATTTCGCCGGCTACCGCCGCATCGCCGCCGCGCTCAAGACCCGCATCGTCGGTGGCGAAAGCCACTTCACGCGGCAAGATCTGCGACCATTCTTCGAGACACCCTGCGTGCCCATCCTGCAGCCGGACCCGATGCGCGGCGGCTTTACCGAGTTGCGCAAGATTGCTGCGACCGCCGAGACCTGGGGCATCCGCCTCGCCCCGCACCTGTTCCATGAGACGATGGTGCATGTGCTGGCCTCGATTCCCAATGCCAGCTACCTCGAATACATGGACTGGAACGACGACCTCTGGATCGAGCCGATCCTGCCTTCGAAGACCGGTACGATGTCGCCGCCCGAACGGCCCGGCCATGGCCTCGCGTTCCGGCCGGAGATCCTGAAGGACTTCAGGGTCGGCGGACAGACGATGGCGTAACAAGGGATCTGCCTGGAGCACAGGATTTCGGAGCCCAGCTCCTGCCGCTGGGGATCGGGCACACCACAGTGCCCGACACCCCATTCCTCAACCCGAGACCAGCTCCTGCGTGACCACCTCACCGCGCAAGGACCGCATCGGGGCCTCGGTGATGCGCACATCGACCATCTGCCCGACCAGGCGCTGCGGCCCCTTGAACACCACCGCGCGATTGCACTCGGTCCGGCCGAACAGTTCAGTGGCATCCTTGCGCGCCGCGCCCTCGACCAGCACCCGCTGCACCGTGCCCTGGCGGCTGGCACTGATACGCCGCACGTTCTCGTCCAGCGCCGCCTGCAACTGCTGCAGCCGCGCCAGCTTGACCGCATGGGGTGTGTCGTCGGCCAGCGCCGCGGCCGGCGTACCGGGGCGCGGGCTGAAGATGAAACTGAACGAGGTGTCGTAACCGACGTCGTCGACGAGTTTCATCAGCTTGGCGAAGTCGGCATCGGTCTCGCCCGGAAAACCCACGATGAAGTCGCTCGACAAGGCCAGCTCCGGCCGGATCGCACGCAGCTTGCGCACGGTCGACTTGTATTCCATCGCGGTATAGCCGCGTTTCATCGCCATCAGCATGCGGTCCGAGCCGTGTTGCACCGGCAGGTGCAGGTGGTTGACCAGTTGTGGCACCCTGGCATAGACGTCGATCAAGGATGCGGTGAACTCGTTCGGATGGCTGGTGGTGTAGCGGATGCGCTCGATGCCCGGGATCTCGGCCACGTATTCGATCAGCGTCGCCAGGTCGGCCGTCTCGCCGCTGTCGCCCATGGCCGCTCGATAGGCATTGACGTTCTGCCCGAGCAAGGTGACTTCGCGCACCCCCTGGTCGGCCAGGCCGGCCACCTCGACCAGCACATCGTCGAACGGTCGCGACACCTCCTCGCCACGGGTATAGGGCACGACGCAGTAGCTGCAGTATTTCGAGCAGCCCTCCATGATGCTGACGAAAGCGGTCGCGCCCTCGACCCGCGCCGGCGGCAGGTGGTCGAACTTCTCGATCTCCGGAAAGCTGATGTCGACCTGGGCCTTGTCCTGGCGGACACGCTGGCGCAACAGATCCGGCAGACGGTGCAGGGTTTGCGGCCCGAACACCACATCGACGAACGGCGCCCGGGCAATGATGGCCTCGCCCTCCTGGCTGGCGACACAGCCGCCGACGCCGATCTGGACGCCCTTCTTCTTCAGATGCCGCACCCGACCCAGGTCGGAGAACACCTTCTCCTGCGCCTTCTCGCGCACCGAGCAGGTGTTGAACAGGATCAGGTCGGCCTCTTCCACGTCGGTGGTGGGCTCGTAACCCTCAGCGGCGCGCATCACGTCGACCATCTTGTCCGAGTCGTACTCGTTCATCTGGCAGCCAAATGTCTTGACGAAAACTTTCTTGCTCATCGGGTATCCAGTACGGAAAGGGGCGCCGCCGGGGCGGCACGAAAAAATGGTCGGCGAATAACGTGCGGATCGGGTCGGCGACCACGACCGGACCCGCCATGCGATCGGGGCCGATCGGCCCGCATGCGACTTACTGCCGCGGAAACTTCGGCAACTGGTCGAACGGCGTCTTGCCGTCGTCGACCTTGGGTTTGTCCACGTCCGAGCTGAACACGAAGTTGGTGACGGTATCCCAGCCCCGGGGCAACTGGTCGACCTCGGCCTGGCTCAGGATCCAGACCTCGCGCACCAGGCCCTGCGGCTCGAGCAGGTAATTGACCGCGTACTGCTGGCCGATCAGCGCACCGGACATGATCAGCAGATTGTTCGGGCCACGAATCCGTACCCCTGGGGAGAGCCGCATCGCCGAGCCGTTGATCCTGACCTCGGGCGGCGCAGTCACCGTCATCATGCCGCGCTGGACATTGGGCGGGAATTGCCGCGTCGTGGTTTGCGCGTGAGCGCCCGCCACCAGCATCAGGGCGGCCATGGTGACACCCAGCATCCAGGCGGCCAGACGGCGCGAAGCGGCGAGAAGATCAGAACAGCGGGTCATGGTTTACATCCAGGGGCTGCGTGGAACAAGAGAGGAACTGCCGGGTGCCTGCATCAGCGCCGTCAGACGACGAGAACGACCCGGTGGCGCGATTTTAATCCGCCGCGCCTGCCCCGCTCGCACGGGCTGCGCCCGGCACGAAGGTCAGTGGCTGGGCTGGCGGCTCGGCGGTGGTGTCGATACAGTCGGAATCATGCGTGGTATCGACCTTGCATGCGGAAAAAATACGCACCTTGCAGCCGCTGCAGATCGAGCCATCCAGGCGCGGGAACAGCTGGCCGATCACATCCTCGCCGAGCCGGAAGAAGTTTTCGGCACCGATCACGTCATAGGCCCCGCAACGGCGCAGCAACTCCATCGGGTCGTCCCGCATGTTGAACAGGTACAGCGCGCCGCCCAGCGCACGACGCCGGCGTGCCTCCTGCGCCAGCAACTGCGCCCCTTCGAGGTCGACGAAATTGATCGCCGAACCGATCACCAGCAAGTGGCGCTGCATCGGGTTGCGCTCGTCGATGCGTTGCAGTTCCGTGGCCACATAACTGCTGGCGCCGAAGAAGATCGGCCCGTTGATCCGCACGATCTTCATTTGCGGGCAATCCGGCAGGCCGGAGTCGTTGCTGAAGCCCGGCGGCCATTGGCCGGCCACCGGCTTGACGTCGTCGATGCCCGGCTTGGCGGTGCGATTGAGGAACAGCAACAGCGACAGCAACACGCCGATGTAGATCGCGAACTCCAGCTCCAGTGTCAAGGTGGCGGCCAGCGTGGCAATCAGGACCACCGACTCCTGCCGGCTGACGCGCAGGATTTCGCCGATATGGTGAAAGTCGATCAAGCCCCAGGCCACGACGAACAGGATGCCGGCCATCGCCGGGATCGGCAGGTATGCCGCCAGCGGCGCCAGGAACAACACGATCAAGAGCAGGAAAACTGCCGAGAAGACCGCGGCCAATGGCGTGCGGGCTCCGGTCTCGTAATTCAGGCCGCTGCGATTGAACGAGCCGCTCGAGGCATAACCGGAAAAGAACGCACCGACCAGGTTGGACAGGCCCTGTCCGATGAACTCCTGGTTGCCGTCGATCCGCTGCCCGCTCTTGAGCGCTACCGCACGCGCGATCGACGCAGCCTCCGTCAATGCCAGCAAGGCCACCGCGATCGCGATGGGCACCAGCTTTTCCAGCGTCTGCGGCGAGAAGTCGGGTTGCGACAGCGGCGGCAAACCCACCTGCAATGCGCCTATGCTGGTGATGCCGGTGCGCGCACTGCCGAACAGCAGGTTGAGCAAGGCCGCGAAAACGCCGCCCACCACCATCGCCGCAATCATGTGCGGCGCGTGCGGCCGCCAGCGTCGAATACCGACACTGGCCAGCACCGTGACGATCGCAACCGCGGTCACATAGGGGTTGATGTCGACGATCTGTTGCGCCACCGCCTGCAGCACACGCCAAACCGACGCCCCGCGCGCGATCTCGATGCCGAAGAAGTTCTTGACCTGGCTGGCCGCGATCAGTACCGCGGCGCCGGCGGTGAATCCCACCACGACGGTATGCGAGACGAAATTGACCAGTGCCCCCAGGCGCAATGCGCCCAGCGCCAGCTGGAATACGCCCACCAGAAAGGTCAGCGTGAGCACCAGTGCCACGAACTCCGGCGAGCCGGCCTCCGCCAGCGGACTCATGGTCGCGAACACCACGATGGAGATCGCCGTCGTCGGACCCGACACCAGATGCCAGGACGAACCCCACATCGCGGCGACGATCGCCGGCAACATCGCCGCGTACAAGCCGTATTCCGGCGGCATGCCGGCAATGGTGGCAAATGCCACGCCCTGGGGCACCAGCACCAGGCCACCGGTCAGGCCGGCGACCGCATCGGCTCGCAAGGTGACTCCGCCCACCATATGCCACCAGCGCAGGAACGGGAACAGCTGGAGCAGCCAGGGGGCAGATAAACGGCGTCGGCGCATGGTATCGGGTAATTGTGGCTGCGAAAGCGCGGCCTGTCTGTTTCCTGGAGTACAGGCCGGCTGCAGCACTCACGGATCGCGCCGATGATACGCGGCCGCTGAACCAGGCCATGCCCGTGCCCGGATCATCGAGGGCGCATGAATCGCACGATCAACAAAAAACCCCTTGCAGGTCGGGGACCGGCAAGGGGTTCGGATTCTGGTGGCGC
>JBFJZP010000228.1:0-5488 GCA_041622095.1 Burkholderiaceae bacterium
CCCTCTTTTTTTGCAGGATCACGATCATGACCCAGTCGACAGCTCCCTGGCAACCTGACATGCCCGACCAACGCAACCAGCCGGACCGCCGCAGCCATGCGATCAGCGACCGGACCAGCCGGACGGATGACGAACGCATCAAGGCCATCAACGTGTTACCCCCTCCCGATCACCTGATCCGCTTCTTCCCGATCAACGGCACGCCGGTCGAGGAACTGATCACCCGCACCCGCCGCAACATCCAGGACATCATGGAAGGCCGCGATGACCGGCTGCTGGTCGTGATCGGCCCCTGCTCGATCCACGATCCGGTGGCGGCGCAGGAATATGCCCGCCAGTTGTTGCAGCAGCGGCACAAGTACCGCGATACGCTGGAGATCGTGATGCGGGTGTATTTCGAAAAACCCCGCACCACGGTCGGCTGGAAGGGCCTGATCAACGACCCCTACCTGGACGAGACTTTCCGCATCGACGAGGGCCTGCGCATTGCGCGCCAGCTGCTGATCGAGATCAACCGCATGGGCCTGCCGGCCGGCAGCGAATTCCTGGACGTGATCTCGCCGCAATACCTCGGCGACCTGATCTCCTGGGGCGCCATCGGCGCGCGCACCACCGAGAGCCAGGTGCACCGCGAACTGGCCTCCGGCCTGTCGGCACCGATCGGCTTCAAGAACGGAACCGACGGCAACATCAAGATCGCCACCGACGCGATCCAGGCTGCGGCCGGTGGACACCACTTCCTGTCGGTGCACAAGAACGGACAGGTCGCGATCGTGCAGACCAATGGCAACCAGAATTGCCATGTGATCCTGCGTGGCGGCAAGTCACCGAACTACGATGCGGACAGCGTGGCCGAGGCCTGCAAGGCGCTGGAGGCAGCCGACCTGCCGGCGACGCTGATGGTCGATTGCAGCCATGCCAACAGCAGCAAGCAGCACGAGAAGCAGCTCGACGTCGCCCGCTCCATCGCCGACCAGATCGCGTCCGGATCGACCAGCGTGTTCGGCGTCATGGTCGAAAGCCACCTGCATGGTGGTGCGCAGAAGTTCACCCCCGGCAAGGACGACGCCGCTGCACTCGAATACGGCAAGAGCATCACCGACGCATGCCTGGGCTGGGACCAGTCGCAGGAACTGCTCGGGAACCTGTCCGAAGCGGTGCTGGCACGCCGGGCCCGCGCGAAGTAAGCGCCAGCCAGGCTCCGGTCGCCTGCGGCCGGGGTCGCCGCCAGGGGCCTGAACGGGCCGCGCCGGTTCAGGCCAGTGCGGCCACCGGCGTGCGGGTTGGGCAGCGGCCTGCGCGCAAGCGGTCCATCAGCTTCTGGTGGATGCCACCGAATCCACCGTTGCTCATGCACAGGATCTGGTCGCCGGGTCGTACCGCCGCGGCCACCTGGGCCACCAGGGTCTCGATATCCGGCGCCACCGATGCCTTGTCGCCCAGCGGCGCGAGTGCTTCTGCGGCGTCCCAGCCCAGGCCTGCGGTGTGGCAGAACGCCAGGTCGGCCGAGTGCAGGCTCCAGGGCAGCTGGGCCTTCATCGCACCGAGTTTCATGGTGTTGGTGCGCGGCTCGAACACCGCCAGGATACGTGCCGACGTACCGACCTTGCGGCGCAATCCGTCGACCGTCGTGCGGATCGCCGTCGGGTGGTGGGCGAAATCGTCGTACAACTGCACCGGCTGGGCGCCCGGCGCCGCCTGCGGCAAGCTGATGCTGCCGCGCAACTCCATGCGCCGACGCACATTGTGGAACTGCGCCAGGGCCTGCGCCGCCAGCGCCGGCTCCACCCCGACATGTTCGGCCGCGGCAATCGCGGCCAGGGCATTGAGCTGGTTGTGCTGGCCACTCAGGCCCCAGGACACGCTGGCCACCGACTCGCCATGGCTCAACACCTGGAACCGGTCGGGTTCGCCGAGGGCGGTGTAGTCGCTCACCGCCGTCCCGAAACTGCGCATCTCGCTCCAGCAGCCGGCGGCCATGACACGGGCCAGGCTCTCCTCGAGTCCGTTGACGATGATGCGGCCACTGCCATGCGGACCGGTTCCCGGAACGATGCGCACCAGATGGCGGAACTGCCGCTCGATCGCCGCCAGGTCATCGAAGATGTCGGCGTGATCGAATTCAAGGTTGTTCAGGATCGCCGTGCGCGGCCGGTAATGGACGAACTTGCTGCGTTTGTCGAAGAACGCGGTGTCGTATTCGTCGGCCTCGATCACGAACAGCGGCTTGCGCGGCATGCCATCCGCGGCGGCTGGAGGCAAGCCGCCAAGGCGCGCCGAGACATCGAAGTTCATCGGCACGCCGCCGATCAGGAAACCCGGCTGCAAGCCGGCATGTTCGAGTATCCATGCCAGCATCGCCGTGGTCGTGGTCTTGCCATGGGTGCCGGCAACCGCCAGCACATGCCGGCCCTGAAGCACATGTTCGGCCAGCCATTGCGGGCCGCTGGTATAGGGTGCGCCGGCATCGAGGATGGCTTCCATCAGCGGATAGCGGGCGCTGCCGTCCGGCTTGCGCGCCCGGCTCACCACGTTGTCGACAACAAACATGTCGGGCGCAACCGCCAGCTGCTCGGCCCCGTAGCCCTCGACCAAATCGATCCCGAGGGCGCGCAACTGCTCACTCATCGGAGGATATACGCCGGTGTCGCAACCGGTCACCGTATGGCCCAACTCACGCGCCAGAGCGGCCAGGCCACCCATGAAAGTACCGCAGATTCCCAGGATATGGATGTGCATGCGGCGATTTTAGGCGAGGGTTGACGACCGATCGGCACACCGCGCCTGCCGACCGCGCAGCCCGCGCTGGTTCGGCCAGCCCGGCAAAGGCAACACGCCCGGTCGGGTCGCAGCAAGCGCCGCGCAACAGGCCTGTGCCCAAACCATGGAAAATCGCTGGATGGAGATTCGTAGCCCTGGCTTGAAAGCCGAGATTGCCGCCTGTGCGGCCCGCCTGGTGGTCGAGGACGGCCTGGAATATGGCGCCGCCAAACGGCAGGCCATCCATATCCTGGGATTGCCGGCGCGCAGCGCACTGCCCGACAACGAAGAAATCGAAGATGCGGTGTTCGAACACATCGCGGTTTTCTGCGCCGATACCCAGCGCGAAGAACTCGCCGCGCTGCGCGCGCTGGCCGAACGCTGGATGCAGCGCATGGCGGGGTTCCGCCCGCATCTGACCGCCGCGGTGTGGCGCGGCAGCGCCACCCGGCGCTCGGACATCCTGATCGACCTGTTCTGTGATGACTGCAAGTCGGCCGAACTCGCCTTGATCGACAAGCGGGTGCGCTACCAGGCACATACCGTCGCCGGCATGCGTGGCGAAACCGTCGAGGCGCTGATCGTCATGGAGACCTGCCCGGGCTTCGACGACCGTGTCGCGGTGCAGTTGCGGGTCTACGACCATGACCAGTTGCGTGGCGCCTTGCGCCCGGATACACGGGGTCGCCCGCCGCGGGGTGACCTGGCAGCCCTGCGCCAGCGCATGAACGAAAGCCAGCCATGACGGACACCACAACACAGGACCCGGCACGCCGGCGCTGGCTGTTCGCCGGCGTGGCCGCAGCAGCGGCGGCAGCCGGTTTTGGCCTGGCATGGCGCAACGGCCATGTCGGCGCGGGACCGGCCACGCCAGAGCAGGCGTTGTGGGACCTCGCGTTCAGTACACCCGACGGCGGCACGCTGGCCATGCGCGGTTTTCGCGGCAAGCCCCTGCTGCTCAATTTCTGGGCCACCTGGTGCCCGCCTTGCGTCGAAGAAATGCCGCTATTGGATCGCTTTTACGCAGAAAACAGCGCCAATGGCTGGCAAGTCCTCGGCTTGGCGGTGGACCAGGCCGCGCCGGTGAGCCGTTTCCTGCGCCAGACACCGGTCGGTTTTCCGATCGCGCTGGCAGGCCTGGCGGGCACCGATCTGAGCCGCAGCCTGGGCAACAGCAGCGGCGGCTTGCCATTCTCGGTGCTGTTCGATCCGGCAGGCCGGATCGCCCAACGTAAAATGGGCCAGCTTTCGGTCCAGGACCTGCAACAATGGCAGGCCTTGTAACAAGGTGCGGGCAGGCTTGCGGCTTCGTAACAGTCCCCTGATCGCGTTCTGCGCACCGGCCGACAACCTGCGGGCAACCGTCTATTTTTGGCGGAATTGCTTGATAAATAACAGAAGATAGGCAAAGATGCCCTTTGTTTAGGGTAAATTTGCGCCTCACCACTACATTGTCGTTGGAGCCCCCATGGATTTGCGAAAACTCAAGACACTGATCGATCTGGTTTCCGATTCGAATGTGTCCGAACTCGAAATCACCGAAGCCGAAGGCAAGGTGCGCATCGTCAAGAGCAGCCCTGCGGCCGCGCCGCAATACCAGATGGTCGCCCCGGCTGCCGCGCCGGCGCCGGCCGCTGCGCCGGTCGCGGTGGCGGCCGAACCGGCAGCCGCAGTGCCGGTCGCCACGCCCGCCCTGCATGTCGTGAAGTCACCGATGGTCGGCACCTTTTACCGCAGCGCCTCGCCTGGCGCCAAGCCGTTCGTCGAACTCGGCAGCGTGGTCAAGGAAGGCGAGACGATCTGCATCGTCGAAGCGATGAAGATCCTCAACGAGATCGAAGCCGACAAGAGCGGTACGGTTACCAACATCATGTGCGTCAATGGGCAAGCTGTCGAGTACGGACAAGCGATGTTCGAGATCACCTGACGACGGACCGCCTGAGCCATGTTCAAGAAGATTCTGGTTGCCAATCGAGGCGAAATTGCACTGCGTATCCAGCGCGCCTGTCGCGAGCTCAATGTCACGGCAGTGATGGTGTACTCGGAGGCAGACCGGGAAGCCAAGTATGTCAAGCTGGCCGAGGAAGCGGTCTGCATCGGCCCCGGCCCCTCTGCACTGAGTTACCTCAACATGCCGGCCATCATTTCGGCCGCCGAGGTGACCGACGCCGAGGCGATTCACCCCGGGTACGGCTTTCTGAGCGAGAACGCCGGGTTTGCCGAGCGGGTCGAGAAAAGCGGATTCCAGTTCATCGGTCCGACGCCCGAGTCGATCCGCATCATGGGCGACAAGGTGTCGGCCAAGCAGGCGATGATCAAGGCCGGCGTGCCCTGCGTCCCCGGCTCCGAAGGTGAATTGCCGGACGATTCGGTGCAGATCCGGCGCATTGCCAAGTCCATCGGTTATCCGGTCATCATCAAGGCGGCCGGCGGCGGCGGCGGCCGCGGCATGCGCGTGGTCCATACCGAGGCGGCCCTGGTCAATGCGGTGCAGATGACCAAGGCCGAGGCCGGCGCGGCGTTCGGCAATCCTGCGGTCTACATGGAGAAGTTCCTGCAGAACCCGCGCCACATCGAAATCCAGGTGATGGCCGACAAGTTCAAGAATGCGGTCTACCTGGGCGAACGTGACTGCTCGATGCAGCGTCGCCACCAGAAGGTGATCGAGGAGGCGCCGGCGCCGGGCATTGCGCGCAAGCTGATCGAACGCATCGGCGAGCGCTGCGTC
>JBFJZP010000229.1:0-5487 GCA_041622095.1 Burkholderiaceae bacterium
CCCACCAAGGGACTGACGCTGCCGCTGATGAGCTTCGGCGGCACCGCCATCCTGGTCAATCTGGTGGCAATCGCGGTGGTGCTGCGCATCGACATCGAGAGCCGTCAACTGATGCACGGAGGTCGGACATGAGCCTGTTGAACCGTTCCACCATCGACAGCGTCATGGCCGCACGGGCCGAGGCCTTCGTGCCGGTGTTTTCGCAGCGGCAGCCCGACGGCAGCCCCTCGCTCGGCAGCGATGGCGCAGAAACCATGCCCCATGCGCTGAGCCGGCGCTCCGGCGCGTCCGACGATACGGGCGGGCGCGCGCAGACACCGCAAGTTCATGACGGCGCGCAGGCCAACGCTGCGGCGCACGGGCGAGCGCGTTGTGCACTGGTCATGGCCGGCGGCACCGGCGGCCACATCTTCCCGGGACTGGCGGTGGCGCATGCGTTGCGCGCCCAGGGCTGGACCGTCTGCTGGCTGGGTGGCAAAGGCAGCCCACGCGGCGCCAGCATGGAGAGCCGGCTGGTTCCGCCGCAAGGTTTCCAGTTCGAGGCACTGGACTTCTCCGGCGTCCGCGGCAAGGGTCCGATGACGCTGGCACTGCTGCCGTTGCGCCTGTTGCGTGCGTTCTGGCAGAGTATCCAGGTGGTGCGCCGCGTGCGGCCGGATGTGGTGGTCGGCCTGGGTGGCTACATCACCTTTCCCGGCGCGATGATGGCGGTATTGCTCGGCAAGCCGCTGGTACTGCATGAGCAGAACGCGGTGGCCGGCATGGCCAACCGGGTACTGGCCGGTGTGGCCGACCGGGTCTACAGCGCCTTCCCCGACGTATTGCCCAAGGCGCAATGGGTCGGCAATCCGCTGCGCAGCGCGTTCGTCGAGCAGCCTGTGCCGGAGCAACGGTTTGCCAACCGCAGCGGCCGCTTGCGGGTGCTGGTGGTGGGCGGCAGCCTCGGCGCGCGGGTGTTGAACGACACCGTGCCCAAGGCGCTGGCGCTGCTTGCGCCGGAACAGCGTCCGCTGGTGACCCACCAGAGCGGCAGCCAGCAGATCGACGCCTTGCGCGCGAACTATGCCCAGGCTGGTGTCGAGGCAGAGCTGACACCGTTCATCGACGACATGGCCAGCGCCTTCGCGGCGGCGGACCTGGTGGTGTGCCGCGCCGGCGCGAGCACCGTCACCGAAATCGCCGCGATCGGCGTCGCCGCCTTGTTCGTGCCGCTCCCGTCGGCGGTGGACGACCACCAGACCCGCAATGCACGGTTCCTGGTCGATCAAGGCGGTGGCTGGCTGCTCCCGCAGGCCGACCTGGACCCGCAGCGGCTGGCGCAGTTTTTCGAACAGGCGACACGCGAAAACCTGCTCGCCTGTGCGTCGATGGCCCGGCGTTGCGCAAAGACCGACGCGACGATGCATGTGGCACGCGCCTGTGCGGAATTGGTGACAACATGAAATACGCGATCAAGCATATCCACTTCATCGGCATCGGCGGCTCCGGCATGTCGGCCATCGCCGAGGTGCTGCTCGGCCTGGGCTACACGATCTCCGGCTCCGATATCAGCGCCAGTGCCACCTTGCAGCGGCTCGGCAGCCTGGGCATCCAGGTCTTCGTCGGCCACGATGCCGCCCATGTCCAGAATGCCGACGCGGTCGTCACGACGACTGCGGTGCATGAGGACAACCCGGAAGTGATGGAAGCCCGTGCACGCCAGATCCCGGTCGTGCCGCGCGCCATCATGCTGGCCGAACTGATGCGGCTCAAACAGGGCATCGCGATCGCCGGCACCCACGGCAAGACCACCACCACCAGCCTGGTGGCCAGCGTGCTGGACGAGGCCGGCATGGATCCGACCTTCGTGATCGGCGGGCGACTCAACAGCGCCGGCGCCAACGCGCGCCTGGGCAAGGGTGACTACATCGTGGTCGAGGCCGACGAATCCGACGCCTCGTTCCTGAACCTGCTGCCGGTGATGGCAATCGTGACCAATATCGACGCCGATCACATGCAGACCTACGGCCACGATTTCGAGCGACTCAAGACGGCTTTCGTCGATTTCCTGCACCGCATGCCGTTCTACGGCACCGCCATCCTGTGCACCGACGACGCGCCGGTGCGCGACATCCTGCCCCATGTGTCCTGCCCGATCACCAGTTATGGCTTCGGCGAGGACGCGCAAGTGCGGGCGGTCGATGTCCGGGCCATCGACGGACAAATGCATTTCACGGTGCTGCGCCGCAACGGCGTCGTGCTGCCCGACCTGCCGGTGGTGCTGAACCTGGCCGGTCGGCACAACGTGCTCAACGCCCTATCGGCGATCGCGGTGGCCGTCGAACTCAACATTCCGGACGCGGCGGTACAGCAGGCGCTGGCCCGTTTTCAGGGCGTCGGACGCCGCTTTCAGCGCTATGGCGAGGTCGCCTGCAGCCATGGCGGCCGGTTCACGCTGGTCGATGACTACGGCCACCATCCGGTCGAGATGGCGGCGACCATTGCCGCGGCCCGCGGCGCCTTCCCCGGACGCCGCCTGGTGCTGGCCTTCCAGCCGCACCGCTACAGCCGCACCCGCGACTGCTTCGACGATTTCGTCAAGGTGATCGGCCAGGTCGACGCGGTCTTGCTGTCCGACGTCTACCCGGCCGGCGAAACTCCGATCGTCGCCGCCGACGGCCGGGCACTGGCGCGTGCACTGCGCGTGGCCGGACAGGTCGAGCCGGTGTTCATCGACGACATCAAGGCGATGGACCAGGCGATCATCGACAACAGCCAGGACGGCGACGTGGTGTTGTGCATGGGCGCCGGCAGCATCGGATCGGTGCCGGCCCGTGTGGTGGAACTTGCGGCCGCGGCACCGGTCCGGGAGACGACGCCATGACGCTGGCGGCGCATACCCTGGGCAAGGTCGCGGTGCTGATGGGCGGCGCGTCGGCCGAGCGCGAGATCTCGCAGATGTCCGGCTCCGGCGTGCTGCAGGCCTTGCGCGCGCGCGGCGTCGATGCACATGCCTTCGACCCGGCCGAACGGGATCTGCACGAACTGCGCAGCGACGGTTTCACGCGCTGCTTCATCGCGCTGCACGGACGTTTCGGCGAAGACGGCACGGTGCAGGGGGCGCTGGAGCTGATGGGTATTCCCTATACCGGCTCCGGCGTCATGGCCAGCGCGATTGCGATCGACAAGGTCATGACCAAACGCGTCTGGCTGGCCGAGGGCCTGCCGACACCGGCGTACCGGCTGCTGCAGGCTGCGCAACTCGATCCGCAGACGGTGGCCGCATTGCCGGCCGAACTCGGCCTGCCGCTGATCGTCAAGCCGGCGCGTGAAGGCTCGTCGATCGGCGTGACCAAGGTGCTGGACGCGTCGCAGACACAGGCAGCGGTCACGCAGGCAGCCGCCTGCGACAGCGACGTGCTGTGCGAACAGTTCATCCGCGGCGACGAGGTGACCTGCCCGATCATCGGCAGCGGCGCACAGGCCCGCGCCTTGCCGGTGATCCGCATCGTCGCGCCCGAAGGCAACTACGACTACCAGAACAAGTACTTCACCGACGACACCCAGTACCTGGTGCCGTGTGGCCTGCCAGCCGGCGAGGAGCAACACATCCAGGCGCTGGCGCTGCGCGCCTACCAGGTGCTCGGATGCCGCGGCTGGGGCCGGGTCGATGTGATGATCGACGCGACGACCCGCCAGCCTTCGCTGCTCGAGATCAACACATCGCCCGGCATGACCAGCCACTCGCTGGTGCCGATGTCGGCCCGGGCCGCCGGCATCAGCTACGAAGACCTGTGCCTGCAACTGCTGCAGCTCGCGCAACTGGACAACCCGCATCCGCAGGTGGCGGATGAACCGCAGCCCGATGGGACGCCATGACATGGCCAACCAACGCACTGGTCCCACCACCGAGTCCAAGGGGCGCGCCCCGGGCGCACTGCGCCGGCCTGCGCGCGGCGGAGGCACGCGCGTGAACGACGCCCTGCTGCTGCCATTCGACGTGCGGCTGATGCACATGACGGCCAATGCCTTGTTCGTCGTGTTCGTGCTGGTCGCGCTGACCGCGCTGGCGCGCTGGGTGGCGCTGCGGCCGGCCTTTGCGATCGCGTCGATCACCGTGACCGGCGACATGACCCACAACAACGAACCCACGCTGCGCGCCAACGTGGTGCCCCGGCTGAGCGGCAACTTCTTCACGCTCGACCTGGCCCAGGCACGCGCACTGTTCGAGGCCACGCCCTGGGTGCGCCACGCGGTGGTGCGACGCGAGTTCCCGAACCGCCTGCGGGTCGACCTGCAGGAACACCGGGCGGTGGCCTACTGGGGCCCGGACGAGGCCTCGCGCCTGCTCAACAACCATGGCGAAGTGTTCGAGGCCAATGTCGGCGAGGTCGAGCATGAAGGCCTGCCCCGGCTCGACGGTCCCCGGGGCCAGGAACCCCAGGTACTGGCGATGTACCGGGTGCTGCAGCCGCTGCTCGAGACCCTGGAGCTGGAACTGGAGCAACTCACGCTCAGCGGCCGCGGCGGCTGGACGGCACAACTGGATACCGGCGCGGTGATCGAACTCGGACGCGGCAGCGACGACGAAGTCATCAACCGCGCCACCCGTTTCCTGCGCACGATCACGCAGGTCACGTCGCGCTACAACCGACGCCCGGATGCGGTGGAGTCGGCAGACCTGCGACATGCAGACGGATATGCGCTGCGACTGCGCGGCGTCAGCACGGTGGTCACGGACAGTCAGAAGAAATAGCGCAATCAACAGGTATCGATATGGCGAAAGAATACAAGGACGTGGTCGTAGGACTCGACATCGGAACCGCCAAGGTGATGGTGGTCGTGGCCGAAGTCATGCCTGGCGGCAAACTCAAGCTCGCGGGCCTGGGTGTGGCGCCGAGCACCGGCATCCGGCGTGGCGTGGTGGTGAACATCGACGCTACCGTGCAAAGCATCCAGCTCGCGCTCAAGGAGGCCGAGCTGATGGCCGACTGCAAGATCACGCGGGTCTATACCGGCATCACCGGCAGCCATATCCGCGGCATCAACTCCAGCGGCATGGTCGCGATCAAGGACCGCGAGGTGACGCAGGCCGACGTGGCGCGGGTGGTGGAGACCGCCAAGGCGATCAACATCTCGACCGACCAGCGGCTGCTGCTGGTCGAGCCGCAGGAATTCATCATCGACGGCCAGGACGTCAAGGAGCCGATCGGCATGAGCGGCATCCGGCTCGAGGCCAAGGTGCATATCGTGACCGGCGCGCAGAGCGCGGCGGAGAACATCATCAAGTGCGTGCGTCGCTGCGGGCTGGAAGTCGAGCAGCTGATGCTCAACCCGCTGGCGTCGAGCCTGTCGGTGCTGACCGACGACGAACGCGAACTCGGCGTGGGCCTGGTCGACATCGGCGCCGGCACCACCGACGTGGCGATCTTCGCCAATGGCGCGATCCGCCATACCGCGGTGATCCCGATCGCCGGCGACCTGATCACCAGCGACATCGCGATGGCG
>JBFJZP010000230.1:0-5454 GCA_041622095.1 Burkholderiaceae bacterium
CGGTCCAGAGCCGGATCAGGGTTTCGGCACTCAGCGTCAAGGTGCCGGAAAAACGTGCATGTTCGTTGCTTTTGCCGATGGCCTGGGTCGGCAACACCAGCACCGGCAGTTCCGGCGGCAACAGCGGCAGCGCCGCAGCCACCACCGCGTCCACCAGGTCACTGTCGACCGACAAGGGGAGATGCGGCCCGTGTTGCTCGGTTGCGCCGACCGGCAGTACCGCCACCACCTGGGCAATGTCCGGCGCGCGTCGCAGGCCGGAAAAATCGCGGGTCGTCAGGTCAGCCCAGAAGCGGGAAGGCAATTGCATGCTGCGATCTTAGCCGCAGCGCTTGACGCGGCAAGGCGCGCCGATGCACCCGATCTGCCGGGCGCCTGGAACGCCAATGCGGGCGCTCTGTCAAGAAAACGTCGGGCCGCTCCCAAGTCTTCTTGCACCCCGTCGGGGGCCCTGGCAGAGCCAGGGTTGGGGCGCTCAGGAGGAACCGTTGAGCGTCGCGTCGAGTTCCTTGCAGGACGGCGAACACACCGTCTGCGACTTGCCGGCCACCTTGCGGGTGCCCATCAGCGAGCGCGGCCGGTGCTTGCCGCACATGAAGCAGGACATGGTGGCGCCACCGAATGACGCCGCCGCGGCGAACGGCGAACCCGAGACCTTGGACTTGTAACGCAGGCCATTGGCCTTGACGGCGGTTTTTGCCTCAGCTTTGGCCATGGATCGGGCTTTCTGTGGAGTACGTTGGAGAATGGGTCATGGATGCGATGTCTAGTAATAGGTAACATTGGCGGGCGCCAGAACCGGCTGGCGTGTTCTGGATTCGGTCATGTTGAATCCAATGCCACACAGCCACCGAGCTTTCGCGCCATCAAAGGCAGGGGACCGACCTGGACCGGAAAAGACTCGGCAACACCACCGTGAAACCGGCTGTCTGCCGGCCCAGCGCATCTCCCCTGACACCCCTATAGTTTATCGGCTATCGGTGCGCCATCGTCAAAACGCGCAACAAGACCCTGACAGCGACAGCGGAGATGCCGTGCGACGGCCCGACGCAGCCGCACCGGGCAGCCAGTCAACCGCCGGCCTCCATCACCGGCCGGCCCGCCCCGGATCAGGCGCCGTGCGCCGGATGCGCCTGGCGCAGCGCCTGCTCCATGTCGTCGATCAGGTCCTGCACATCCTCGATACCCACCGACAGCCGCAGCAGGTCGGTCGGCACCGGCGAGCCGGCGCCTTCGACGCTGGCGCGGTGCTCGATCAGGCTCTCGGTGCCACCCAGCGAAGTGGCGCGTTTCCACACCCCGACCTTGGCCGCGGTGGTGATCGCCGCGGCTTCGCCGCCACGAACGCGGATCGACAACATGCCGCCGAAACCGCCCTGCATCTGGCGCGCTGCGACCGCATGGCCTTGTGCACCCGGCAAGCCGGGGTACAAGACCTCCGTCACCAGCGGGTGGCCATGGAAATGTTCCGCCAGGCGCTGCGCCGATGCGCTGGCCGCACGTACCCGCAGGAACAGGGTGCGCATGCCACGCATCAGCATCCAGGCCTCGAAGGAACCCAGGGTGCCGCCGAGTTGGGCCCGCACCGAACGGATGCGTTGCCACAAGGCATTGTTCTCGCGCGTGACCAACACGCCGGCGATCAGGTCGGAATGGCCGTTGAGGTACTTGGTGGCCGCATGCATGACGATGTCGGCGCCCAGGTCCAGCGGCCGGGTCAGCACCGGGCTGGCCACGGTCGAATCCACCGCCAGCACCGCGCCGGCCGCATGCGCGATCTGGGCGGTTGCCGCGATGTCGGTGATGGTCCACATCGGATTGGCCGGCGTCTCGATCCACACCAGGCGGGTCTTGCCCGGCACGATGGCGGCCTGCACCGCCTGCGGATCTGTCATGTCGACCAGTTCCACCTGCAAGCCCCAATGGGTGGCAAAGTTCAAAAGCCAGTTGCGCAGCGACCAGTACATGACCTTGGGCGCGAGCACATGGTCACCCGGCGCCAGCGACTGGAACACCGCGGTGGCAGCCGCCATGCCGGAGGCGAACAACATGCTGTCGGCGCCGTGTTCGAGCGCGGTGATGACCGCCTGCGCCTGGTCGAAGGCCGGATTGTCGGCACGGGCATAGACCCGGCCGGAGCGGTACTGGTTGTCTTCGTCGCGCAGGTACGTCGACGAGACATGGATAGGCGGCGTGATCGCGCGTGTCTTGTCGTCGATCCAGCCCAGTCCCTGGGCGGCGATGGTTTCGGGTTGGGCAGTCTTGTGGTCCATAAGGCAAGTGGTGGTAGATGCCGGTTTATACCCGCTTCGGCCCGGTCGTGTGGACGGTCCCGGGCCGATCCGCAGCGCGCCCCGGGGATTCGAATCAGCCCGGGTCGGTGGCCAGCGACCGGTGTTGTTGCTGGCGTGCGGCAAGCGCTCTGCGCGGCGCGGCCTGCGCCGACGTGCCGGATGGCCACACCGCACGCAGGCATTGCGGTCGTGCGCGGGCGCCGCTGGCCAGGTAGTCCGACAACAAGGCGTCGCGGCACCGGTCTGCGTCGACCCCGCAACCGCCGTGCAGGTAGTCGAACAAATGGTCCACCAGGGCCTCCGGCGTGATGCCGCTGGTCTGGCCACCGCATTCCCACAACCAGGCACTGAAACGCCAGAATGCGGCAAACGCCGAACCGGCGGCCGCCAGCTCCGACAGCTCGGCCTCGCCGATCGCCGCAACCGGCGCCGACGAGCCGCTGCCCAGCAGCAATTCCAGGCTGCGCCGGAAACGCCCGGAGTTGGCGACCAGGTCCCAGTACCGGGCCAGCCGCACAAAGGCCTGCAGTTGCTGCGCCGACACCACCGCGGTCTGGCGCACGGTATACGGCGGCGTGTGGTCGTAGACCATGCCATGTTCGGCGCCCAGTTTCCCGATCGGCGTGCCGCGCAGGCGCTTGAGCACACCGAGCTGGATTTCATGCGGGCCAAGTACATGCAGCCGGTCGAAACCCGCGGCAAAACTGCGCAAGTCCTCGCCCGGCAGGCCGAAGATCAGGTCCGCATGCAGATGGGCCTGCGAATGCCCGACCAGCCAGCGCAGGTTGGCCTCGGTGCGGGTGTTGTCCTGGCGCCGCGAGATGGTCTGCTGCACCGCCGGGTTGAAGCTCTGGATGCCGACCTCGAACTGCAACACCCCGGCCGGGAACTGCGCAATCATCTGCTGCAGCCGCTGCGGCAGATGGTCGGGGATCACCTCGAAGTGCACGAACAAGCCGGCCGGACCTGCGGCGGGCAGCCGGTCCAGGAAGAACTGCAGGATGCGCACCGATGCGTCGATCTTCAGGTTGAAGGTGCGATCGACGAACTTGAAGGTACGGGCACCCCGCGCGAACAAGTCATCCAGCGCTGCGAGCAAACGGTCCAGGTCGAAGGCCCAGGCGGTCTTGTCCAGCGAGCTCAGGCAGAACGAACACTTGAACGGGCAGCCACGCGAGGCCTCGACATACAGGACCCGGTGCGCCAGGTCGGCATCGCTGTAATGGGCATACGGCAGCACCAGCGTGTCCAGCGCGGGCTGCTCGCCGGCGATCACCTTCATCAAGGGCTGCGGCCCGTGCAGCAAGGCCTGGCACAACTTCGGGAAGCTGACGTCGCCCCAGCCGGTGATCACATGGTCGGCCAGCGCGACGATGTCCTGCTGCTCCCATTCATGGCTGGCTTCCGGGCCACCGAGCACGATGCGCAGTTGCGGGCGCTGTTGCCGCAACAGGCGCAACACCGCGCAGGTCTCGGTGACGTTCCAGATATAGACGCCGAAGCCGAGCACCTGGCACTGCCCCTGCACCGCCGGACCGAGTGTGTCCAGCAGGGACTGCACGATCTGCGCCGGGTCGCGCGCGATCGTGAACTCGCGCAGCACCGTCACATCCTGCAGCGGCCCCATGTTGGCGAGCAGGTAACGCAGGCCCAGCGCGGCATGGATATAGCGGGCGTTGAGCGTGCACAACACCACCGATGGCGGCGTGACGGAAGGAATCGACATGCCGGTATTATTGGTCCACATGACACAAGACCTGTTTCGGGCCGACGCCTACCTGACCGAATGCAGCGCCACGGTCACCGCGATCGGGCCCCAGGGTATCGTGCTCGACCGCACGGTGTTCTATCCGATGGGCGGTGGCCAGGCCGGCGACGCCGGCCTGCTGCGGGTCGACAGCGGCGCGATGGCCGGCCGCACGGTGACGATCGCCGACACCCGCAAGGCCAAGGACGCCGAAGGTCACTTCACCGCCGACATCTGCCACCTGCCGGCCACGCCGGACGAGGCCGCGGACCTGGCCGTCGGCGACACGGTGACCGCCTGCATCGACTGGGCACGGCGCCATCGGCTGATGCGTTTTCACACCACGACCCACCTGTTGTGCCATCTGGTGCCGCAACTGGTCAACGGCTGCTCGATCACCGCCGACTACGCGCGGCTGGACTTCAACATGACCGAGGCGCTGGACAAGGAGGCGCTGAGCGCCGGCATCGCACAACTGGTGGCAGCCGCACATCCGGTGACCATCGGCGCGATCAGCGACGCCGAACTCGATGCCAATCCGGCGCTGGTCAAGAGCATGAGCGTACAACCGCCACGTGGCAGCGGCAGCATCCGCACGGTGCGGATCGGGCACGACAGCCTGATCGACCTGCAACCCTGCGGCGGCACCCATGTGGCCAGCACCGCAGAGATCGGCGCGGTGGTCGTGACCCGGATCGAGAAGAAAAGCGCGATGACGCGCCGGGTCGTGCTGGGTTTCGCGCAATGACACGAGCCTGCGGCGCAGGCGGCCGGCCGGCGAATACCAGAACGGCAGCACAAGCCGCTGACATGCGTCGGCAATAAGCGCGTCTGAGGAGCGCACGCATGTCAGCGCAGCGCAACGGGGAGGAGTCGTTCTTCCGCTGGGACGGCGACACCCTGGTCGTCAACATCCTGGGCAAGCCGGCGGCGGCACGCGACGCGATTGGCAAACCCAAGGGGCCGCAACTCAAGGTCAGCGTGACCGCGACACCACGCAACGGCAAGGCCACCGACCACATGCTGCGCTTCCTGGCGCCCTTGTTCGGCGTGCCGGTGGCGCAGATCGAGGTGGTGTTCGGGCGCGAGAGCATCCACAAGCAGTTGCGCATCCGGGCGCCGACGCGGCTGCCACCGGTGTTCGGCAGCCAAACCCCTGCAGGCTGACGGACGCCGGCCATCCGGCGACAATCCCCTACGGCGTGCCGGGCACGTCAGCGCGCGGCGTCTGCCGCCGGAACTTTGTCACTCGTCACCGCTCCCATCAGGTTCCATGTCCAATCGTCCATCTACCTTCATCCGCCTGCTGGCCTTCTTCACGCTGTGGGCGGCTGCGCTGTTTCCGCTGTCGGCATCGGCCCAGCTCGGCACCGCAGCGGGCGCGGTCGTCACGACCGAGCAGGTGCGCGCGGA
>JBFJZP010000231.1:0-5406 GCA_041622095.1 Burkholderiaceae bacterium
CACAGCATGACGGCGATGTGTGCCTTGCTGTTTGCCGATCTTCCCCCGTTCGTGATGTGCCAGGGCCAACCCGCCAGTGCGCGCTCGATGAACTACGAGGGACTGCGCCGGCGCGGTTTCTCGGCCGAGCGTATTGCCGCCGTCAAGGCCATGCACAAGGCCTTGTACCGGGACGACCTGACACTGGAGCAGGCGCGCGCCAGCATCGACGCCTTGGCCGCCACCTATCCGCAGGCGCAGCAGGATGTCGCGATGATGAGCACCTTCCTGTCGGACGTCGCACCGCGGCGTGGAATCGTTCGGTGAGGTCCCATGCCCGCTGCGGTGCCGTCTGAACGGGCCGGACCGACCGCAACGCGCAGTCCGGCCATTGCCATGGTGGCCGGCGAGGCCTCCGGCGACCTGCTGGCCGGCTTGTTGCTCGGCGGCATGCGGGCGCGCTGGCCAGCGCTGCAAAGCGCCGGTATCGGCGGCTCGCGCATGCTCGCCCAGGGTTTCGATGCCTGGTGGTCGAGCGACCGGCTGGCGGTGCGGGGTTATGTCGAGGTGCTGCGCCACTACCGGGCGATCAGCGCGATCCGCGAGCAATTGAAAACCCGTCTGCTGCGTGAGCGGCCGGATGTTTTCATCGGCGTCGACGCCCCCGACTTCAACCTGGCGCTGGAGCGTGACCTCAAGAGCGCCGGCATCCGGACGGTGCATTTCGTCTGCCCATCGGTCTGGGCCTGGCGCGCCGAGCGGCTGGAGAAGATCCGCGCCAGTGTCGACCACATGTTGTGCCTTTTTCCGTTCGAGCCCGAACTGCTGCACCGGCACGGGGTCGAGGCCACATTCGTCGGCCATCCGCTGGCGGACGTGATTCCGCTGCGCGCCGACCGGGCGGCGGCACGCGCCGAACTCGGCCTGCGCGACGACGCGCCGGTGCTGGCGATTCTGCCGGGCAGCCGGCGTTCGGAAATCGAATACCTGGCCAGCCGCTTCTTCGCGACCGCGCGGCTGCTGCTGCGCGAACGCCCCGATCTGCAGTGCATCGTGCCGGCCATTCCGGCCTGGCATGACCTGGTGCTGGCCACGGCCCGCGCGGCCGGTGTGGCCGACCAGGTGCGTATCGTCAAGGGCATGTCGCATGTCGTGCTGGCGGCCTGCGACGCGACCTTGATCGCCAGCGGCACCGCGACGCTGGAGGCAGCATTGTTCAAGCGGCCGATGGTGATCGCCTACAACATGCACTGGTTGTCCTGGCAGATCATGCGGCGCAAGCGCCTGCAGCCCTGGGTGGGATTGCCGAACATCCTGTGCCGCGACTTCATCGTGCCCGAATTGCTGCAGGAGCAGGCGAACCCGCGGGCCATGGCCGACGCGGTTGGCGCATGGCTGGACGACCCGGATCGGGTGGCCCGGCTGCAACAACGATTTCATGCGCTGCACCTGGAACTGCAGCGCGACACTTCCACCATAGCGACCGATGCGATCGAAAACCTGCTTCAAGCCTGAGCAAACCAGGCTTCCCTGGGACAGCCACGGCCTGGTGGCCGGTGTCGACGAGGCGGGCAGGGGGCCGCTGGCCGGCCCGGTGGTGGCTGCTGCGGTGATCCTGGACGAGCGCCATCCGATCGACGGCCTGGCCGACTCCAAGAAACTCAGCGCCAGCCAGCGCGAACGCTTGTTCGACCTGATCTGCGCACGGGCCTTGTGTTGTGCGGTCGGTTCGGCATCGGTGCAGGAAATCGACGAGATCAACATCCTGCAGGCCACGATGCTGGCGATGCGCCGGGCGGTACAGGGCTTGCGCCTGACACCGTCCAGGGTGTTGATCGACGGCAACCGGATTCCGGTGCTGACCGTGCGCGCCGAAGCGGTGGTGGGTGGCGACGCCCTGGTGCCGGAGATATCGGCCGCCTCGATCATCGCCAAGGTGCACCGCGATCGCTGGTGCGCGCAACTCGACGTGCAGTATCCGGACTACGGTTTTGCCCGTCACAAGGGATATGGCACCGCGCAACACCTGGCGGCGCTGCGCCGGCTGGGCGCCTGCCCGGAACACCGGCGCAGTTTCGCACCGGTCACGGAGGTGCTGCATGTCCGGTGATGGCGTGCCGCAGATCGTGCAGGTGCACTCGCGCGACAACCCGCTGGTCAAGCTGCTTCGGCGCCTGGCCGGCCATAACACCGCTTATCGCAAGCAGGGGCAGGTCTGGCTCGAGGGCGATCATCTGTGCCGCGCCGCGCTGCAGCGGGGCCACATGCCAGCACTGGCGGTGTTCGCCGAATCCCTGTGGTCCGGTGCCGAGGCGGCCTGGGCCCATGGGCTGGCCAAGGTGGTGCTGGTCCCGGACCGCCTGTTCGATGAGTTCAGCAGCCTGGAGTCGCCGGCACGTATGGGTTTCCTGCTCGACCTGCCGCCAGCCGGCGCGCCGCTGCCGGGCGTCGCGACGGTGGTGCTCGACCGGGTGCAGGATGCCGGCAATGTCGGCTCCATCTTGCGCAGCGCCGGCGCTTTCGGTTTCGGCCAGGTGCTGGCGCTCAGCGGCAGTGCGGCCTTGTGGTCGCCCAAGGTCCTGCGCGCCGGCATGGGCGCGCATTTCGGGCTGCATCTGGTCGAAGGCCTGTCGGTGCCCGATGTGGTGGCGCTTGGCGTGCCACTGGTGGTCACCAGTTCGCACCAGGGGCAGTGGTTGCATGGCGGCCGGTTGCCTTGGCCGTGCGCCTGGGCTTTCGGCCACGAAGGGCAGGGGGTCGGCGAGGCGCTGGCGCAGCATGCGACGAGCTGGTGCCGCATCGCCCAGCCGGGCGGTGAAGAGTCGCTGAACGTCGCTGCGGCCGCCGCCATCTGCCTGCACGCCAGCGCGGTTTCGCAACTGACGTGAGCCCCGCGTCCGCCTCGCACGCCTCGGCGATACCGGGCAGGCGCTGGTCTATAATGCGTGGCTTTCCAGAAAGCAACCGCCCCAAGCGATTCGCGAGTCAAATCCCCCTTTTGAAGAGCAGCAACCTGCATCAGGTCTTGCGGATGCTTGGGCGTACCCGTAACCCATCCGGAGAACCCCGTGCTTTTGTCTCTCAAGGGAACCTGCCCCATCGCCATACTGGCGCTCGCGGACGGCACGATTTATGTTGGCGAATCCATCGGCGCGACCGGTGAGTGCGTCGGTGAAGTGGTATTCAACACCTCGATGACGGGGTACCAGGAAATACTCACGGACCCCAGCTACCGCCAACAGATCGTCACGCTGACCTACCCCCATATCGGCAACTATGGCGTCAATCCGCAAGACGCAGAGTCGCGCAAGGTCCAGGCCTCCGGCCTGGTCATCCGCAACCTGCCGTCGGTCGCGTCCAACTTTCGCCAGACCAGCACCCTCGAGGCCTACCTGCAGGCGGCGAACACGGTGGCGATTGCCAATATCGATACCCGCAAGCTGACGCGACAGATCCGCAGCCAGGGCGCGCAGAATGGCTGCATCCTGGGCCTGGCGCCCGGCGAGCCCCTTTCCGACGAGCGCATTGCCCATGCTTTGGCGCAGGCGCGTTCGGCGCCGTCGATGGCCGGACTGGACCTGGCGCGCGTGGTCACGGTCGAGGCTCCCTACGAGTGGACCCAGACCGAGTGGTCGCTGACCGGTCCTGGCCAGCAAGGCCCGGCCGGTTTCGGCGAACTGGCCGAGCCGCGTTATCACGTCGTGGCCTACGACTTCGGTGTCAAGTACAACATCCTGCGCATGCTGGCTGAACGCGGCTGCAAGGTCACCGTCGTGCCGGCGCAGACGCCTGCCGACCAGGTGCTGGCGCTGGCGCCGGACGGTGTGTTCCTGTCCAACGGACCGGGCGACCCGGAGCCTTGCGACTACGCGATCGCGGCGGCACGGCAACTGCTCGACAGCGGCGTTCCGATGTTCGGCATCTGCCTGGGCCACCAGATCATGGCGTTGGCGTCGGGCGCGCGGACCTTCAAGATGAAGTTCGGCCACCATGGCGCCAACCATCCGGTCAAGGACCTCGATAGCGGGCGCGTCAGCATCACCAGCCAGAACCATGGCTTCGCCGTCGACCCCGACAGCCTGCCACCCAACCTGAAGCCGACCCACGTCAGCCTGTTCGACGGCAGCCTGCAGGGACTGCAGCGCACCGACAAGCCGGCCTTGTGCTTCCAGGGCCATCCGGAGGCATCTCCGGGGCCGCATGACATCGCCTACCTGTTCGAGCGTTTCACGGCGCTCATGGACCAGTCTCGCCGGAGTGAAAATGCCTAAGCGCACCGACATCAAGAGTGTTCTCATCATCGGCGCCGGCCCGATCATCATCGGCCAGGCCTGTGAATTCGACTATTCCGGCGTGCAGGCCTGCAAGGCGCTGCGCGAGGAGGGTTTTCGCGTCATCCTGATCAACAGCAACCCGGCGACGATCATGACCGACCCGGCCACGGCCGACGTCACCTACATCGAGCCGATCACCTGGCAGACGGTCGAGAAGATCATCGCCAAGGAGCGCCCGGACGCGATCCTGCCGACCATGGGTGGCCAGACCGCGCTGAACTGCGCGCTCGACCTGTGGCACAACGGCGTGCTCAACCAGTACAAGGTCGAACTCATCGGCGCCAGCCCGGATGCGATCGAGAAGGCAGAGGACCGGCTGAAGTTCAAGCAGGCCATGACCCGCATCGGACTGGGCTCGGCCCGATCCGGCATTGCGCACAGCATGGAAGAGGCCTGGGCGGTGCAAAAGACGGTGGGTTTCCCGACCGTGATCCGTCCCAGCTTCACGCTCGGCGGCACCGGTGGCGGCATTGCCTACAACGCCGAGGAATTCGACACGATCTGCAAGCGGGGCCTGGAGGCGTCGCCGACCAGCGAGTTGTTGATCGAGGAGTCCCTGCTGGGTTGGAAAGAGTACGAGATGGAAGTGGTGCGCGACAAGGCGGACAACTGCATCATCGTGTGCTCGATCGAGAACCTGGACCCGATGGGTGTGCATACCGGCGATTCGATCACCGTCGCGCCGGCGCAGACATTGACCGACCGCGAATACCAGATTCTGCGCAATGCATCGCTTGCGGTGCTGCGTGAGATCGGTGTCGACACCGGTGGCTCCAACGTGCAGTTCGCGATCAACCCGAACGACGGGCGCATGGACGTCATCGAGATGAATCCGCGCGTGAGCCGTTCGTCGGCGCTGGCGTCCAAGGCCACCGGCTTCCCGATCGCCAAGATCGCCGCCAAGCTGGCGATCGGCTACACGCTGGACGAGTTGCGCAACGAGATCACTGGCGGCGCGACGCCGGCCAGTTTCGAGCCCAGCATCGACTATGTCGTGACCAAGATTCCGCGTTTCGCGTTCGAGAAGTTCCCGACCGCCGACTCGCGCCTGACGACGCAGATGAAGTCGGTCGGCGAGGTGATGGCGATCGGC
>JBFJZP010000232.1:0-5391 GCA_041622095.1 Burkholderiaceae bacterium
CAACACCGCGCTGCGATTTGTCGCCTACGGCTGGAACGTGGTCGGCCCGATCGATGGCCATGACGCCGTCGCGGTGTCCAAGGCGATTGCCGAGGCGCAGGCCCAGAGCGAAACACCGACCCTGATCATCTGCAAGACGCGGATCGGCCAGGGCAGCCCGAACCGCAGCAACACCGCCAAGGCCCATGGCGAGCCACTGGGCGCGGACGAGATCGCACTGACGCGCGAAGCGCTGGGCTGGACCGAGCCACCGTTCGTGGTCCCGGCCGACATCTATGCCGCATGGGACAGCAAGACGGCCGGCACCGTGTCCGAATCGGACTGGGCGCAGCGTTTTGCCGCCTACCAAGCGGCATATCCGGAACTGGCCAAGGAACTCGCGCGCCGCATGAAAGGCGCGCTGCCGCGCAACTTTGCGCAAACCGTGGTCGACACCGTGATCGCCGCCGACCAGAAGGCGGAAACCGTGGCCTCGCGCAAGGCTTCGCAGATCGCGCTGGAAGCCTTCACCGCCGCGTTGCCGGAAATGCTCGGCGGCTCCGCCGACCTGACCGGCTCGAACCTGACCAATACCAAGAGCACACCCAGCCTGCGTTTCGACGTCGATGGCAAGGTGACGCAGAGCCCGGACGCCAACGGCCAGCTGGTCGGCGGACGCCATATCAACTACGGTGTGCGCGAATTCGGCATGGCCGCGATCATGAACGGCGTGGCGCTGCATGGCGGCTTCATTCCGTATGCCGGCACCTTCCTGACCTTCAGCGACTACAGCCGCAATGCGGTGCGCATGGCGGCCTTGATGAAGCTGCGCGTGGTGCATGTGTTCACGCACGACAGCATCGGCCTGGGCGAGGACGGCCCGACCCACCAGTCGTTCGAACATGCCGCGTCGCTGCGGCTGATTCCGAACCTGGACGTCTGGCGTCCGGCCGACACCGCGGAAACCGCGGTGGCATGGGCAGTGGCACTGGAGAATGCCACCCGTCCGACCGCGCTGCTGCTGAGCCGCCAGGGCATCAGCTACGCGCCCAAGGGCGCCTGCCCGGCCGCACCCGATGCCGCCGGCCTGGACGCGATCAGCAAGGGTGCCTATGTCTTGTCCGAACCCACGGAAGTCGGCCTGCGCAAGAAGGCCCAGGCGGTCATCATCGCCACCGGCTCTGAAGTGCAACTGGCGCTCAAGGCACAGGAACTGCTGGCGGCACGCAAAATCGCGGTACGCGTCGTGTCCATGCCCAGCACCACGACTTTCGACCGCCAGCCGGTCGCCTACAAGAGCGACGTGCTGCCGGCAGGCCTGCCGCGTATTGCGGTGGAGATGGGCGTGACCGACGGCTGGTGGAAATACGGCTGCGCCGCGGTCGTCGGCATCGACACGTATGGCGAATCGGCGCCTGCTCCGGTGTTGTTCAAGCACTTCGGCTTCACGCCGGAGAATGTCGCGGACACGGTGCAAAAGGTTTTGGCCAAACGCTGATCGGCGTCTGGCAACGGGATTTCAGGTTTCAACCAACGGAGGAACAGGCAAATGGCTATCAAGATTGGCATCAACGGCTTCGGCCGCATCGGACGCATGGTGTTTCGGGCCGCAGTGCAGAACTTCAAGGACATCGAAGTGGTCGGCATCAACGACCTGCTCGAGCCTGACTACCTGGCCTACATGCTGCAGTACGACTCGGTACACGGCCGCTTCAAGGGCGAGGTCTCGGTCGACGGCAACACGCTGGTCGTCAACGGCCGCAAGATCCGCCTGACCGCGGTCAAGGATCCGTCCGAGCTGAAATGGAACGAAGTCGGCGCCGACATCGTCATCGAATCGACCGGCCTGTTCCTGACCAAGGAAACCGCGCAGAAACACATCGACGCCGGTGCCAAGAAGGTCATCATGTCGGCCCCGAGCAAGGACGACACGCCGATGTTCGTGTTCGGCGTCAACGACAAGACCTACAAGGGCGAGGCGATCATCTCCAATGCCTCCTGCACCACCAACTGCCTGGCGCCGGTCGCCAAGGTGCTGCATGACAACTGGGGCGTCAAGCGCGGCCTGATGACCACGGTGCATGCCACCACCGCGACGCAGAAAACGGTCGACGGCCCGTCCAACAAGGACTGGCGCGGCGGCCGCGGCATCCTGGAAAATATCATTCCGTCGAGCACCGGCGCTGCCAAGGCCGTCGGCGTCGTCATCCCCGAGCTGAACAAGAAGCTGACCGGCATGTCGTTCCGCGTGCCGACCTCCGACGTGTCGGTGGTCGACCTGACGGTGGAGTTGTCCAAGGAGGCGACCTACGCCGAGATCTGCGCCGCGATGAAGGCCGCCTCCGAAGGCAGCATGAAGGGCGTGATGGGTTACACCGAAGCCAAGGTGGTGTCGACCGACTTTCGCGGCGAGAGCTGCACCTCGGTTTTCGACGCCGATGCCGGCATGGCACTGGACGGCACCTTCGTGAAGGTGGTGTCCTGGTACGACAACGAGTGGGGTTATTCCTGCAAGGTGCTGGAGATGGCGCGCGTCGTCGCAGCCTGACATCGACCGACGGCGGCCTGAAGGCCCGCGGACTGCCAGCAAGGGCAGGCCGCGGGCCTTTGTCACTTAAGGGCCAGAACACGTCGTGCCCGGATGCCCCGGCATGGCGCGTGGCGGCCTCACAATACGCGACCGGCAATCCACACCCTTGGCCCGAACAACGTGACCCTATCCTCGTCCGCGCGCGGCATCCGCTTCCTGTGCGCAGGGGTGTTCGTCTTCTCGCTGCAGGACGCGGTGATCAAGCAGGTCAGTGGCGACTATCCGCTGACCCAGGTGGTGACGATACGCTGCCTGGTGGCGTTGCCGATCCTGCTGGTGCTGGTGCAGCTCGAGGCCGGCTGGCGAGCGCTTTTCACGCCGCAGTTCCGGGCGCTGACCACGCGTGCCGGCATCATGTTCCTGTCCTACACCTTCTATTACATGGCGTTTCCGGCCATGAACCTGGCGTATGCGGTCGCGCTGTATTTCACCGTACCGCTGTTCGTCACTGCGCTGGCCGGACCGGTGCTGGGAGAGCACATTGGCTGGAAGGCCTGGCTGGCGCTGGCGGCCGGATTCGGCGGTGTGCTGGTGATCCTGCAGCCGGGCAGCGGCCTGTTCCAGTGGGCCGCGTTGCTGTCGCTGCTGGCCGCGTTGATGTATGCCACTTCGATGCTGATGGCGCGTCGCCTGGGCAGCGCGCAGCCGGCATCGGTGATGGCGTTCTACCAGAACGGTGCCTTTCTCATCGGCGCCCTGGTGATCGGCGTGTGTACCCACTGGCTGGGCATCGAGGATGCCGGACACCCCAGCATCTCCTTCCTGGTCCGGCCCTGGGTCCGGCCCAACCTGGGCGACGGCCTGCTGATCGCCTCCTGCGGCGTCATCGCCTCGGCCGGCATGGTATTGCTGACCAATGCGTATCGCATCGGCCCGGCCAAGCTGGTGACGCCGTTCGAATACACCGGCATCCTGTGGGCGCCGCTATGGGGCTTTCTGTTTTTCGACGAGATTCCCCGGTCCACGACGGTGATGGGCGCGGTGCTGGTCGCGGGCGCGGGATACTTCGCGCTGCGCGAGGCGCGAAAATGACCGCCTCGCTGGGCTAAACCCGGCCCCATCAGCCTCGAGGAACCAGCGACATGGACGTCATGCAACACATCCGCACCGCATTCGAGCGGCGCGGCAACGAGAGTTACGGCGAAGGTGTGAGCCAGCTCGAACATGCCATCCAGTGCGCCGCGTTCGCGCAACGCGACGGCGCCAGCGATGCGCTGGTCGCCGCAGCCTATCTGCACGACATCGGCCACCTGCTGCACGACCTGCCGCAGGACGTGGCCGATACCGGCCTGGACACCCAGCACGAGTCCACCGGATCGGCCTGGTTGTCGCAGTACTTCGGCCCCGAGCTGACCGAGCCGGTGCGCATGCATGTGGCCGCCAAACGTTACCTGGCCGCCACCGAGACGGGCTATTACGACCTGCTGTCGGACGCCTCGAAGTTGTCACTCAAGCTGCAAGGTGGCGTGATGACACCGGCGCAGGCCCGGGCGTTCGAGGCCGAGCCCTTTTTTGCCGATACGATACGCCTGCGCCGCTGGGACGAGGAAGGCAAGATCGAGAACTACCAGGGCCCGAGCCCGGCGCATTTCGAAGCCATCGTGGCGCGCTGCCTGCGCCGCTGACGGCCTGCCGTCAAGATCGCACCGACTTGCGACGGATCATGGCGCCCGGCCGTGGGCTCTGGCACCATGGGCCGATGCCGTCACCGTCCGAAGCACTTCCGCCCCTGATCCAGGCCTTGTTGCATGGTGACCGGCACCGCGTCGGCACGCCGGCGGTCACGCTGGTCGAGACCCATATCTCCTGGGTTCTGCTGGCCGGCGAATTCGCCTACAAGATCAAGAAGCCGCTCAAGCTGGCTTTCCTGGATTTCAGCACGCTGGACCTGCGCCGGCAGGCCTGCGACGACGAGTTGCGGCTGAACCGGCGGTTCGCCCCCGACATCTACCTCGATGTCGTCGCCATCACCGGCACGCCGGCCAAGCCCCGGCTCGGCGGCACTGGAGAGCCGATCGACTATGCGGTCAGGATGCGGCGCTTCGACGAAACCCGGCGGATGGACCGCATCTGTGCGCGTGGCGAACTGACGGCGACCCACTTGTCCAACCTGGCCGAGACGCTAGCGGCATTTCATGCGCAAGCCGCGCAGGCGCCGGCCGGCTCCCGTTTCGGATCGCCGGACCAGATACTGGCGCCCGCATGCGACAACTTCCGCGACCTGGCACAACGGCTTGCCGATACCGGCGTGGCGCAACGGCTGGCGCGCCTGCGCGAATGGACCCTGGCCGAACATCGGCGGCTCACGCCGCTGATGCAGGCGCGCAAGGACGGCGGTTTTGTGCGCGAATGCCATGGTGACCTGCATCTGGCCAACCTGGTGCTGGTGGACGGCCATGTGCGCATGTTCGATTGCCTGGAGTTCAACGAAGACCTGCGCTGGCTCGACACCGCCAACGAAATCGCCTTCACCTATGTCGACCTGCTGGACCATGGCCAGGCCGGCCTGGCCACCTGGTTCGTCGACGAGGTGCTGAGCCGCAGCGGCGACTATGCGGCGGTTCCGCTGCTGCGTTTCTACGCGGTGTATCGGGCGCTGGTGCGCGCGAAGGTGGCGGCGATCCGCCAGGAGCAGACCCACGCACGCGCCGAGGGCAATGCAGTGGTCGCCTGCATCGCGCAGGCCGAACGGCTGATCGCGCCGACGCCACTGCGGCTTGTCATCACGCACGGCCTGGCCGGCTGTGGCAAGACGGTGGCGTCCAGCCAGTGGCTGCAGACCGACCCGCTCGGGCGCAGCCTGCGGCTGCGCTCGGACGATC
>JBFJZP010000233.1:0-5338 GCA_041622095.1 Burkholderiaceae bacterium
CGGACTGACCCTGGCCGAGCTCGATGCCATCGTAGTCGGGCGTGGCCCCGGCGCGTTCACCGGCTTGCGCACCGCCTGTGCGGTGGCCCAGGGCCTGGCTTTCGGTGCGCGCGCCCGCAACGGCGGCGCGCCGGTTCCGGTGTTGCCGCTGGACTCGCTGCTGGTGCTGGCGGAGCAGGCGCGCTGGCAACACGCGCCGGAACAGGCGCAATGGGCGGTGCTGGCCATGCTCGACGCCCGCATGGACGAGATTTACGCTGGCCGCTACCGCTGGGCCGATCAAGCCTGGCAAACCGTATCCGCACCGGCATTGCTGGCGCCGCAGGCGCTGCCGGTCGAACCCGGTCTGGCACTGGCCGGCAATGTATTCGCCGGTTACGACGCACGGCTGCCGGTCGCCGAAAACCAGACGCGGTTACCGGCCCAGCCGTCGGCGCGTGCGATGTTGCGCCTGGCGCCGGCTTTGCTGGCTGGCGGCCATGCGGTAGACCCGGCGCTGGCGCTTCCGGTCTATATCCGCGATAAAGTGGCATCCACCACCGCCGAACGGGCTGCCGCCCATGCGGCGACGATCCAGCCCGTGAGCAGTCCATGAGTGCAGTTCTCCAGGCGCCCGAGGCGCAATTCGAAACCCTGACGCTGGCGCGCCTGCCGGAGGTGATGCGCGTCGAGAAGCTCGCCTACGCCCACCCCTGGACCGAGGCCAATTTCCGCGATGCCCTTGGCGCCGGTTACCAGGCACAGATGGTCACCGCGGCGGGCCAGTTGCTGGGTTATTTCGTGGCCATGAAAGGCGTCGACGAGGTGCATCTGCTCAACATCACCGTGGCGCCGGCCTACCAGCGCCAGGGCTGGGCCCGGCTGATGCTCGAAGCGCTGGCGATCTGGGCGCGTGGCGAGGGCGCGTTGTGGTTGTGGCTGGAAGTGCGGGTCGGCAACCTGCGTGCGATGCGCGTCTACGAGCAGCACGGCTTTCGCCGTGTCGGCCAGCGCAAGGCGTACTACCCGGCCGGGTCGGGCCAGCGCGAGGATGCCATTGTCATGAGCATGCGCCTGTGAACCGCACCGCATTGCGCAGCGCGGAGGTACACCCGTGACCTTGAATCTGGACACGCGCCAGCGCGCGATGTTGCTGGAAATGGGCGTGCGGGTCTGGTGGCCGGAGACCGCGTCGCAGGACGCTGCGCTGGCGCCCGGGCCTGCGCAGGCGGAGCCGGCGCAACCGGCACCGGCCGCACGCAAGCCCGCCCCTGCACCGGAACCCGCCGTCGTGGCAGCGCCAACCGCGCGTGCCGCGCCGTCGCCTTTGCAGGATGGCCCGGTCGGCCAGATGGATTGGCCGGAACTGGCGCGGGCGGTCCAGTCCTGCCATGCCTGCAGCTTGTGCGAAGGGCGCAAGGCCCCGGTATTCGTCGATGAACCGGCTCCGACCCAGGCCGATTGGCTGATCGTCGGCGAGCCGCCGGACGAACACGAGGAGCGTGCCGGCGCACCGTTCGTCGGGGAGACCGGCCAGTTGCTCGACAACATGTTGCGTGCGCTGCAGTGCCGGCGCGATGGGCAGGGTCGGGCTGGCGCGCGGCTGACCCATGTGGTCAAGTGCCGGCCCGCCGCGGTGCGTCCACCGACGGTTGGTGAACTCGCGCAGTGCGCGGTGTTCCTGCGGCGCGAGATCGCCTTGACCCGGCCCCGCGTGATCCTGGCGATGGGGCGGTTCGCCGCAATGTCCTTGTTGGCGCAGGCGTATCCGGAGGTGGCGCAACTGCCGCTGGGCCAGTTGCGCGGGCGTGTATTCGAGCGCGACGGTGTTCCGGTCGTGGTCACCTACCATCCGGTCAAGCTGTTGCGCGCGCCGCTGGAGAAGGCCAACGCCTGGGCCGACCTGTGCCTGGCACGCAGCCTGGTGCTGGGCGCCAAGCCCTGACGGCCTGCCAACGACCGCTGGCGGCTCCGGCGCGCCGGCCGGTGCCTGCCGAGGCAAGCCACTAGAATCGAAGCCCTCCCCCCCTGGCCCCGCACCATGACCTTCGTCGACATGCTCGCTGACGCCGAGCGCAGCCACCAATCCCTCCTGTGTGTCGGACTCGATCCCGAACCCTCCCGCTTTCCGGCCCATATGAAAGGCGATGCAGCGCGGATTTTCGATTTCTGCGCTGCCATCGTCGATGCGACGGCCGACCTGGTGCTGGCCTTCAAACCCCAGATTGCCTATTTCGCGGCGCACCGCGCCGAGGCCCAGCTGGAAAAGCTGATGGCCCATATGCGCCAGGTCGCGCCGCGGGTGCCGGTGATACTGGACGCCAAGCGCGGCGACATCGGCTCGACCGCCGAGCAATACGCGATCGAGGCATTCGAGCGTTACGGCGCCGACGCGGTCACCTTGTCGCCGTTCATGGGGTTCGACTCGGTCGAGCCGTATCTGCGGCGACATGGCAAGGGCGCGTTCCTGTTGTGCCGCACCTCCAATCCGGGCGGTGACGATCTGCAGAACCAGCGCCTGGCCACGATTGCCGGTGAACCCTTGCTGTACGAGCATGTGGCCAGCCTGGCGCAGGGCCCATGGAACATCAATGGCCAGCTGGGCCTGGTGGTGGGTGCCACCTACCCGGCCGAGATCGCCCGGGTGCGCGAGCTGGCGCCAACGCTGCCGATGCTGATCCCCGGCGTCGGTGCGCAAGGTGGCGATGCGGTCGCGACGGTGCGCGCCGGCCTTCGCGTCGCAGCGGATGGCAAGACGACCGGGTCGATCGTGGTCAACTCGTCACGCGCGATCCTGTATGCCGGGTCGGACTCGGATTTCGCCGCAGCCGCGCGCGGCGAGGCGCAACGTACCCGCGACCTCTTGCAGCAGGCGGCGGCTGCCGGCTGAACACCGCAGCGCTGGTTTGCCGCGTGGCAGCCGACACCGCGGCAGGTCCGGCCATCCGCTCCGGTCTGTCCATGGTGTCATGTAACGCTGCGCGTGCAGCCGGACACGATCGCCCTTACCAGAGTCCCTGACGCCAGGCCCATGTTGCCGACTGGCGCCAATGGCCGCTGCGCCGGCCAGTGTTTATCATGAAGCGTTCGCCGCCATTCGCAGCGGCCGATGGTTTTCACGGAGATACGACATGGCGCAGCCAATACCCAGCAGCGTGTTCCCGGCCAGCCCCCAATGGGACGGCGCGGGTACCAGCAAGATTCCATTTTCCGTCTATACCAGCGACGAACTGCACCGGCGTGAACTGGACCGCTTCTTCTACCGCCAGCACTGGAGTTATGTCGGCCTGGAGGCGGAGATACCGAATCCGGGCGACTTCAAGCGCACCGTGGTCGGCGAACGGTCGGTGCTGCTGGTGCGCGACAAGCAGGGAGCGATCCATGTGGTGGAAAACGTCTGCGCGCATCGCGGCATGCAGTTCTGCCGCGAACGCCATGGCAACCGCAGCGAGTTCACCTGTCCGTACCACCAGTGGAGCTACACCTTGTCGGGTGACTTGCAGGGCGTGCCGTTTCGCCGCGGCGTGCGCCAGGACGGCAAGGTCAACGGCGGCATGCCGGCCGACTTCGACCTGAAGCAGAACGGCTTGACCCAACTGAAGGTCGCCTGCCGCGGCGGCGTGGTGTTCGCCTCGTTTGACCACGACGTGGAGTCGCTGGAAGACTACATGGGGCCGGCGATCCTGCATTATTTCGACCGGCTGTTCGATGGCCGCAAGCTGAAGATCCTGGGTTACAACCGCCAGCGTATTCCGGGCAACTGGAAACTGATGCAGGAGAACATCAAGGACCCGTACCATCCGGGCCTGCTGCACAGCTGGTTCGTCACCTTCGGCTTGTGGCGCGCCGATAACAAGTCCGAACTCAAGATGGACAAGCATCATCGGCATGCGGCGATGATCTCGACGCGTGGCCAGTCCGGCAAGGCGGAGCAGGTGACGCAGGTCTCGAGCTTCAAGGAAAGCATGCAGCTGCACGACGACCGCTTTCTCGACATCGTGCCGGAGGCCTGGTGGGGCGGGCCGAGCGCGGTGATGACGACGCTGTTTCCCAGCGTGATCCTGCAGCAGCAGGTCAACAGCGTGTCGACCCGGCATATCCAGCCGGACGGGCACGGTGCGTTCAACTTCGAGTGGACCCATTTCGGCTTCGAGGAGGACGACGCGGCGATGACCAGGCGCCGCTTGCGCCAGGCCAACCTGTTCGGCCCGGCCGGCTTCGTGTCCGCCGACGACGGCGAGGTGATCGAGTTCAGCCAGCGCGGCTTCGACAGCAAGCCGGTGCACCGGGCACTGGCCGAGCTCGGCGGGCGCGAGGTCGGCGACACCGACCACATGGTCACCGAGACACTGATCCGCGGCATGTACCGCTATTGGCGCGAGGTGATGGAGAAGGATGACGCAGGTGTGACGGGAGGCGCCGCATGAAGACCGCGATCGATGCGCAGGCCTGGCTGGAACTGAACCAGTTGCAGGCCGAATACGCGGCGGTGGTCGACGCCGCCGACTGGGACGCCTGGTGCGCCTTGTTCACCGAGGACTGCGTCTACAAGCTGATCCCGCGCGAGAACCATGAGCGCGGCTTGCCGCTGGCGACAATGGATTTCGAGAGCCAGGGCATGCTCAAGGATCGCGCCTATGCGGTCCGCGAGACCTTGTTCCACGACCCGTATTACCAGCGCCATGTGGTCGGCGCGCCGCGCATTCTCGAATGCCAGCCGGATCGCATCGTCTGCGAGTCGAACTACGCGGTGTTCCGCACCAAGTTGTCGGAGCTCACGACGGTGTTCAACGTCGGCCGGTACCTGGATACCGTCGTGCGCACCGAAGCGGGCTGGAAGTTTGCAGCCAGGCTGTGCATCTACGACAGCGAGATGATTCCGAATTCGATCATTTATCCGGTGTGACGCATGCCGTAGCGGCGCAGTCTGGCCGCCGGACCAGCGGGCGAAGGCCGGAAACCGTGCCTCAGATGACCCAGTCTGCGTTGGGGTTCGCCTTTGCCCTGGTCGCCCCCGCCTTGCCCGCTTGCTTGTGGACATACATGGCATTGTCGGCCTCGGCCAGCAGCGCCGCGATCGTCCCGTGGCGCTCGGCGTCATAACCGACCCTGCCCACACTGAAGCGGATGTCGTAGCCGCGCGTGGCCTCATTGTTGTGGGCATCGAGCAGGGCCTGGAGGCGTTTCGTCAAGTGCTCGGACTCGGCCACCCCGGAGTTGATCAGCAGCACGACGAACTCATCCCCGCCCAGCCGGCCGATTACGTCGCTCTCGCGGAACGCCTGGCGCAGAGCGCCGGCAAAGGCCATGAGCGCCCGGTCGCCCTCGGCGTGACCGAACGTGTCGTTGATCTGCTTGA
>JBFJZP010000234.1:0-5336 GCA_041622095.1 Burkholderiaceae bacterium
GGGTGTCCGTGCCGCCCGGTGGGCTCATAATGGTGCGGGCACATGATTCACCGGATCACCCATCACCCGCACAGGAGAGCACCATGATCAAGTCAGGAATCGACCAGGACGCCATCATCAGCATGTTTTCGCAGGCCACGGCCAAGCAGGGCGAGGCCTTGCGCAAGGCGGTCAGCGAAGCCACGCTCAAGGCCTTGCAGGGGCGCGAACTCACGATGGAAAACATCCGCAAGGTGCTCAAGTCGGTGACCGAGGCCAGTTCCGCTGGCGCTGCGCTCAACCCGGCCGGGCAGGTCGATGTCGAGGCGATGCTGTCCAAGGCCTTCGCCGGCATGGACTCCGCCTTGTTGCAGGCGGTTCAGGCCAACCGCAAGGCACTGGAGCAGTTGACCAGCCAGGGTGTCGACATGCAGAGCAAGCAGATGCAAAGTGCGCTGGCCAATGTCGAGAAGATGGAAGACGTGTTCTTCAGCACGGTGAGCAAGGCGGTCAAGGATGCCAGCGGCCCGATGCAAGGCCCTTGGGACCATGTCCTGTCGGCGATGAAACTCAGCGGCACCCAGACCGGCAACCAGGCCCAGGAGGCGATCGAGCAGTTGATGGCGCAGTCCCGCGACGCGATGCGCGACAGTCGCGCCAGCAGCATGAAGGCGGCGCAGGCGATGATGGACAGTTATTCCGCGCTCGTCAGCGGCGTGCTGATCGGCATGTCCGAAGGCCTGAGCCAGGGCGGTTCGGGCGGCACAGGTGAGGGACGTGCACGCAAGAAATGACGCATCGGCTGCCGGCTTCGCGCGGGCAGTTCGATTGACGCATGCCATCGCCGGGACGTGTCGGGCCATCTGGGGCCCGGTGTGCCGACGCTGGCGGGTGTCGCTCGTGTGCCTGGCGCTGGTATCCGGCGTGCAGGCGGCCGGGTTCGAGGACAACATGGCGCAGCGCATGTTGGCCTGCACCGGTTGTCATGGCGAGAACGGGCGGGCCGAGGGCAATGTGTATTTCCCGCGGATCGCCGGCAAGCCGGCCGGCTATCTGTACAACCAGTTGCGCAACTTCCGTGACCACCGTCGCCACTACGCCTTGATGTCCGGCATGGTCGCATTTCTCAGCGACGCCTATCTGCGGGAGATCGCCGACTATTTCGCCGCGATGGACCTGCCGTATCCGCAACCACCCGCGCTGGCTTTGTCGGTCGAGCAGCAGGCGCAGGCGCAGGCACTGGTCTTGCACGGTGATGCGCGGCGCAAGCTGGCGGCCTGCACCAGCTGCCATGGTCCTGCGCTGACCGGCTTGGCGCCGCATGTTCCCGGTTTGCTGGGTCTGCCGCGCGATTACATCAACGCCCAGCTTGGCGCCTGGAAGACCGGCCAGCGCCGGGCCGAAGCGCCCGATTGCATGGCCAGCGTTGCCAAGGCGCTGAGTGCTGACGAGGTGGCGCTGGTCAGCAGCTGGTTGTCGGCCCAGGTGTTGCCAGCTGACACCCATGCGGTCGCCCGGCTGCCAGTCGCTGCGGCCGCCGGCCAATTGCCGGTCTGTGGCAGCGCGCCGGAACTCGACGCGGCGCGCAAATGATCGCGCGGCAATCCAGCGACTTCCCGCGGCCGGCGCGCATGATCGCAGCGAGGCTGCGCCAATGAGCCGGCGTGTCGGTTTCTCGCTGCTGGCGGCCTTGCTCGCCACGCTGGTGCTGGCCCTGACCTGGTGGCTTCGATCCGATGGTGCGGCGGCGCCGCTGCTGCCGGCCGCGACCCACCCTGATGCGCTGCAGTTGCGCGTGGACAAGGGCGCCTACCTGGCGCGTGCCGGAAACTGCATGGCCTGTCATACCGTACCGGGCGGCGAGGCCTATGCCGGGGGCCGGCCGATCGAGACACCGTTCGGCACGGTGTATTCCAGCAACCTGACGCCGGACCGGACGCACGGCATCGGCAACTGGACCTCGGTGGATTTCTGGCGCGCCTTGCACGAGGGTCGTGCGCCGGATGGCCGGCTCCTGTACCCGGCATTCCCCTACACCAGCTACACCCAGGTCAGCCAGGACGATGCCGATGCCTTGTTCGCCTATCTGCGCAGCCTGCCGGCGGCGGCGCAGGCCAATCGTCCGCACGTGATGCGCTGGCCTTATGACTCGCAGCTGGCGCTTTCGGCCTGGCGCGCGCTGTATTTCAAGCCGGCGGTGTTCCAGAACGATCCGGCACGTGATGCGCAGTGGAACCGCGGCGCCTACCTGGTGCGTGGCCTGGGGCATTGCAGCGCCTGCCACACCAGCCGCAATCTGCTGGGGGCGGTCGACGAGCGGCTCGCACTGGCCGGCGGCACGATGCCGATGAGCAACTGGTATGCACCATCCCTCTTGCAAGCCTCCGAGGCCGGGCTCGGGGACTGGGCGCTTGCCGACATTGTGCGCCTGCTGGGCACCGGCCAGGCGCGCAACTCCGTCGTGGCCGGACCGATGGCCGAGGTGGTGCTGCACGGCACGCAGTACCTGACGCAGCAGGACCTGACGGCGATGGCGGTTTATCTCAAGAGCCTGCCCCAGCAGGGTCCGGTGCGAGACGCCGGCGCGCCGGCGACCTCGGCGCTGGGCGCCGACATCTACGACACGCGTTGCGCGCAATGCCATGGCAAGCAGGGCGAGGGCGTGGCAGGGGCTTATCCGGCGCTGGCCGGCAATCGCGCGGTCCTGATGCGCACTACGACGAATCTGGTGCAGGTGGTTTTGCATGGCGGATTCGCGCCGGCGACCCGGGGCAATCCGCGGCCGTTCGGCATGCCACCCTATACGCTGGAACTGGACGACAAGGCGGTGGCCGCGGTGCTGACGCATATCCGCGGGTCCTGGGGCAACCAGGCCGGTGCGGTCAGCGAGCTGGACGTACACCGCTACCGCGATGTGGAGCGCCGCTGACGGGCGGCGGTCAATCGGCAGTTGATCGGCAGTTGATCAGTGGATTTCCGGCAAGTGCGCGTGGGGTGGCGTGTGGCCCGATGCAAGGCCCGACCAGGCCGACCAGGGTCAGCGCGGCGGCGCCATGTAGCGTGAAAAGGCGGAGCGCAAGGCGTTCCAGCTGCGCCAGGCGACGAAGCCCCGTTGTGCCCAGCGCATCACCGCCCGCGGACGGATGACCAGCACCAGACCTGCCAACGCCGCCATGGTCAGGGGATTTTCGATCGCGGTGCGTTTGCACTGGCTGGCGATGTCGGAGACGCGGTCGCCGAGTTGCAGCACCCGGGTCACCGGCTCGGTCTGCTCGCCGAGTCGCTCGCGCTGATGGGCGATGCGTTCGAGCAGGCGGCCACGCTGGAGCTGCAGTTCAATCAGGCGTTGTTGCATGGCCAGTCGCCGCCCGTAGACGGCGCAGATCTTCCTGCAGTTCGCTGAGCGAGGTCTCGAATGGCGATTGCGGCCGTTCGGTCATGCGCATCAGCGCGCGGTAGGCCAGCCAGGCGGCCAGAATGGACAAGGCGATGCAGAATGCCAGCACCGCGAGACGGAACTCCCACAGCCAGAGCGTCAGGAATGCCGTGCCCAGCAGCACCGCCACCAGGGACGAGAACATCAGCGCCTGCGCCAGCAGCAACATGCGCAACATGCGCAGCTTTTCTACCTCGACCTCGTTACCGAGCAGTTCGAGGCGTGTCTGTGCCATGGTCACCAAGGTGGTGACCAGGTTGCCGAGGCTGGCAACCAGGCCCTCGCGCGCTCCCGGTGTGGCCATGCGATTGCCGGCGCCTGCGCGCGGTCTAGCGGCGACCGATGATCAGGCCGACCAGCAGGCCGACACCTGCGGCGATGCCGACCGCGGTCCAGGGCGACTCATGGACATAGACATCGGTGGCGCGGGCGGCAGCACGGGTCTTGGAGACCAATGCGGCCTCGGCCTCGCCCAGGCGCTTACGCGCGCCCTGCAGGCGTTCCTGGATACGTGCACGCAGCGAGGCGACCTTTTCGCCCGCCTGGTCGGCGGTCGCGTGCAGCATGTCCTCGGCGTCTTCGATGACCGACTTCATATCGGATACCAGCTTTTGTTGTTCGCTGATGGTGGCGTCGTGGGATTCCATGGACAACTCCTTGATGATGACGGTTGAATGGGACTAGGGTATCAGATACGGCACATGGGGTCGCACCCGGCCGGATTCAAGTCCAACATTTGTGCGTTGTCGATGCGGTTGATCAACGCAGGTGGGGGCGCGATCAATTCCGTGGCGCCGGTGGCGCCGGCAGCGGCAGCCCGGCCCGTTGCGCCGCGGCGCGCAGCCGGTCGGGGTAGTCGGTGACGATGCCGTCCACGCCCCAGCCGATCAGGCGGTCCATGTCGGCGGCTTCGTTGACGGTCCAGGGAATGACCCGCAGCCCCAGTCCTTGCGCGACCTTCACCTTGTCCGCATCGATATTGTGGAAGTTCGGCGACCAGAAAGTACCACCGGCGGCCTTGATCATGTGGGCTGCAGAGGCATGGGCGCTGCGGGAAATACCGGCCGTCATCACCGGATGGGCGACGTTGTTCTGGCGCGGATTCTCGACCGTGATGTAGACGGTCTTGATCGATGGTTCGATCTGCTGCACCCGTTGCAAGGTGCGCCAGTCGAAACTGATGATGCGCACCCGCTCCGTCATGCCGGCCTGCCGGATGACCGCCAGCAGGCGATCGACGAACTCCGCCACCCCGACGGTTTCATCCGGGCGGTCCGGATGGATCTTGGTTTCGATCGCGAACTGCACCGTATCGGCGCCCAGCGCCTTGACCCGCTCGAACAAGGCGGCCAGTGTGGGGATGCGTTCCCCATCCCGTGCCTGCTGCGCCGGGAAGGCGCGGGCATAGTCGCTCGCCGGATCGAGCCGGCCGACGTCGTAACGCTGCAGCTGCTCCAGTGTCAGCGAGCGGATCAGCGGGCCCTTGCCGCTGATCCAGCGGCCGCTGGCGTCGCGTGTCAGTGCCGGGTGGAGTGCCGGATCATGCGAGATCACCGGCACGCCGTCAGCGGTGATCGCGATGTCGAGTTCAAGCGTCGTGACGCCGATCGCCAGCGCGCGCTCGAAGCCGGCCAGTGTGTTCTCCGGCAGCAAGCCGCGGGCGCCGCGGTGGCCCTGCAGTTCGAACGCGGATGCCGGCACGACAAGCGCCAGCAAGCCGACCAGCAGGAGTCGCCGGGCGCTGGCGCACAGGTAGTTCATGACAAGGTCGACCATAGGGCATTCCTGCCGCGCAAGCGTCTACCTGCCGGGCATGCCGGCGATCGCTGCCGCCGGCTGTCGGGCCGGCGGGCTGGGCTCAATGCCCCAGGATCTTGGACAGGAAGTCCTTGCTGCGTTCGTTCTGCGGGTTGTTGAAGAA
>JBFJZP010000235.1:0-5331 GCA_041622095.1 Burkholderiaceae bacterium
CGGGCCAGGCCGGTCAGCGCCTGACGCAGGCAATCGCGGCGATCCGCGAGAGTTTCGAGGAGCTCGGCGTGTTGCTCGCTTGCCATGCCGACGGCAGTGATGCGGACGACGCCGACATCGCCGGCATGGACCGCAAGGCGGCTTTCCTGCCCCAATGTGTCGAACGCGGCCTGGTGCTGGCGGCCGACAAGGTGTTCGTGCTGGCGCACTGGATCACCGACCGCGACCTGCCACGCCGCTTCGATGTGCCGTTCCTGGTGGCCCGCATGCCGCAAGGCCAGCAGCCGGTGGCAGACGAGACCGAGCAGTTCGAGCCGGTCTGGGTGCGCCCGCAGGACGCACTCGCGCGCCACGCGGCCGGCGAGTTCTTCATCATCTTTCCGACCATCCGCACGCTCGAGCGGCTGCAGGCCTTCGCGTCGGTGGATGCGGTGCTCGGCGCCTGTGCAGTCGACGAAGAGCCGCTGTGGACCAGTTGCCCGCGCGCCGGCTGGCTCGGTGGCAAGGAGGTGCGCTGCATGGAGCATGAACATGCCTATGGCGAACTGCAGCTGGTCTCGCCGGACGGCCAGATCGTGCACCACCTGGACTGGCGCACCGGCGAACCGGTGGCCTTGCTGCGCAACCTGATGCGCCTGACCGCGCCCAATCCCGGCGCCATGACCGGCCCGGGCACCAACAGCTATCTGGTGGGCGACCCGGCAAGCGGTTACATCGTGATCGACCCGGGGCCGGCCGACACCGCGCATATCGAACGCCTGTGGCGCGCGGCCGGCGGCAACATCCGCATGATCGTCTGCACCCATTCGCATCCGGACCATGCGCCGGGCGCCAGGCCCTTGCAGGCGATGTGCACGCTACGCCCGCCGATCCTGGGCCTGCCCAGCGCCACGACCGCCCGCGCTGCCAGCGCCTTCGTGCCCGACCAGGCGCTGGCGGACGGCCAGATCCTGCGCCTGGGCGGCGACGATGATGATGGTGCGACGGCGCACAGCCTGCAGGTGATCCACACACCCGGCCATGCGGCCAACCACCTGTGCCTGGTGTTGCTGCAGGACGGCCTGCTGTTCAGCGGCGACCATGTGCTCAATGGCAGCACGACGGTGGTCGATCCGCCCGATGGCGAGATGACGGCGTATCTGGAGTCGCTGGACCGCCTGGCAGCGGCCTGCGTGTCACTGCAGATCGAGTTCATCCTGCCGGCACATGGGTATGTGCTGGCGCGCGCTGCACAGGCGATTGCCGGGCTCAAGGCGCACAGGCTGCGCCGTGAGGCCAAGATCCTGGGTGTGATGCGGGCGCATCCGGATGGCACGATGGACGAGTGGGTGGAGCGCGCCTATGACGACGTGCCGCCGCGCATGTGGCCGGTTGCCAAGCGCTCCTTGCTCGCCCATGTGCAGCGCATCGAGGGCCTGTCGCACGGCGCCTGAAGCCGGCGCGGCGGCAGGTGCCATGCTAGAACTCGAAATCGCCCTGGCGCTGGCTCAGCGCCGACAGGTTCAGCGGCCGGACCGCACCCATCCAGATTGCCCGGTCGCGGTGGTCGAGCAGGTCGTTGTCGCTGACCGGGTGGACGAAGACCACCAGGCCGGCGCGGCGCATCGCCAGCCAGGGAATCAGTTCGCCGAACAGTTCCGGCTTGAACGCCAGCTGGCAACTCCAGTCCGGGTGCGGGCCGACCGGCCGTTCATGGACGCGCCCGAGCTTGAGCGGGAACTGCTGCGCCGCGGCTTCGCATAAGGCGCGCGCTTGCTCCAGCGTGTCGGGGCCGAAATACACATGGGCATGGAAGCCGCGGATGACGGGGATGGCGGAGGTGGACGGTGTGGCGTCGGTCATGGTGTGCCTCGTATCGTTCAGGCTGGAAAACCCGCAGAGGGTTGACCCGCCGGTTGCCTGGCCGCTTGCGACAGGGTGCCATCAATTGCGCCAGCGGCAGCTGCAGCGCCGCGATCGGGCCGCGTGCGCATCCGGTCCCGCGGCGTTGCGCGATTGATGAATAGTGTGAAGCCCACCGATAAGCCGGATTCTGTGCATGGCGGTTTCCCGCCATGTGACTGTCATTAATCTGGGCCGTCGGTCACCCGGCGGCTCGGTGCTACCTACCCGCACACACCCCGGGGGCCCCGGGTAGGGAGCGCAGCGAACTGCGCGTCCCGACGTGTGCCTATTTGGTATTGCTGCGCGTAGAGATTGCCCGTTTCACCCGGCGATCGGGTTGCCCCGGCCGCCGACTCGTCTCTGTTGCTCTGATCCTCACCTTATGCCGTGCACTTGCGTGCCCGGGTTTCAGTGGACAGCCGTTAGCTGCTACGCTGCCCTGTGCAGTCCGGACGTTCCTCCAGTGCGGTGTTTCCACCCGACGCCGAGGCGTCGGCCCCGAGGGGCTTGCACCAGCGACAGTCTGGTGGGCTTCACGGACTGGATTATCCACTCCTGAGACAATGACGTGCAACCAACCGAGGAGTGCCCACGATGAAAGCCGACAACATCCTGCAAACGATAGGCAATACACCGCATATCCGCGTCAAGCGCCTGTTTGGCGATACCCACCAGGTGTGGATCAAGTCCGAGCGCAGCAACCCGGGCGGATCGATCAAGGACCGGATTGCCTTGTCGATGGTCGAGGCGGCGGAGAAAAGCGGCGCGCTCAAGCCCGGCGGCACGATCGTCGAGCCGACCTCCGGCAATACCGGTGTCGGCCTGGCCATGGTGGCGGCGGTCAAGGGATACAAGCTGATCCTGGTGATGCCCGACAGCATGTCGATCGAGCGCCGGCGCCTGATGCTGGCCTATGGCGCCAGTTTCGACCTGACGCCGCGTGAAAAAGGCATGAAGGGCTCGATTGCCCGGGCCCAGGAGATCGCCGCGGGAATCGATGGCGCCTGGATTCCGCAGCAGTTCGACAATCCGGCCAACATCGACGCCCATGTGAATACCACCGCGGTCGAGATCCTGGCGGATTTCCCGGACGGCCTCGATGCGTTGATCACCGGTGTCGGAACCGGCGGCCACATCACCGGTTGTGCCCAGGTGCTCAAGGCGAAATGGCCGCAACTCAAGGTGTATGCGGTCGAGCCGGCGGCGTCCCCGGTGATTTCCGGTGGCGCACCGTCGCCGCACCCGATCCAGGGCATCGGCGCCGGGTTCATCCCGACCAACCTGCACAAGGACTTGCTCGACGGCGTGATCCAGGTGGACGCGGAGCCAGCCCGCGAGATGGCGCGTCGCTGCGCGCGCGAGGAAGGCATGCTGGTGGGCATATCATCCGGCGCCACGCTGGCTGCGATTGCGCAGAAATTGCCGGAGTTGCCCAAAGGCGCCAAGGTGCTGGGTTTCAACTACGACACCGGCGAGCGTTACCTCTCGGTCGAGGGCTTCCTGCCGAACGGGGCCTGATGCCATCGGCCACGCCGCAGCCCTGGCGCGGCGTTCCGTAACCCTTCTGTTGTCCTGCGCGCCGGTGTGTGCGCGCAGGCCATTGCCATGATTCGTCTGACTGAACTGAAATTTCCGCTCGAGCACCAGCGCGCCGACCTGGACCGGATGGTGTTGCAAACGCTGGCGCTACCGGCGTCGGCAGTGCAAGAGATCCATGTGTTCAAGCGCAGCGTGGATGCACGCAAGGCGCAATTGCTGGTGGTCTATGTCGTCGACGTCACGCTGGCCGATCCGGCGCAGGAGGTGCCACTGCTGCTGCAACTGGCCGGGCGCCCCCATATCGGCCCGAGCCCGGACATGGTCTACCGGCTGCCCTCGCGCGCGCCGGCCGACGACCGATGGCAGCGACCGGTGGTGGTCGGATTCGGCCCCTGCGGCATCTTCGCTGCGTTGCTGCTGGCGCAGATGGGTTTCAAGCCGATCGTGCTCGAACGCGGGCGCAAGGTGCGCCAGCGCACCAAGGACACCTGGGGCCTGTGGCGCAAGTCGGTGCTGAACCCGGAGTCCAATGTGCAGTTCGGCGAGGGCGGCGCCGGCACCTTCTCGGACGGCAAGTTGTGGAGCCAGATCAAGGACCCGCGTTATCTCGGACGCAAGGTCATGATCGAGTTCGTCAAGGCCGGCGCGCCGGAAGACATCCTGGTCGAGGCCCATCCCCATATCGGCACCTTCAAGCTGGTCAAGGTGGTGGAGAACATGCGCGAGCAGATCATCGCGCTCGGCGGCGAGATCCGTTTCGAGCAGCGCCTGGTCGACCTGCAGTTCGAGGACATGGCGCCAGACGCTCAGGGCCGCACGCGGCGCGTGTCCGCGCTCACCGTGCGCGACCTGGCGCAGGATGCCGAATACAGCTTGCCGGCGCGCCAGGTGGTGCTGGCGCCGGGCCACAGTGCCCGCGATACCTTCATCATGCTGCATGCCCGCGGCGTCGAGATTGCGGCCAAGCCGTTCTCGATCGGTTTCCGGATCGAGCACCCGCAAGGTGTCATCGATCGGGCGCGCTGGGGTCGCCATGCCGGCCATCCGGCGCTGGGCGCGGCCGAATACCGGCTGGTCCACCATGCCGGCAATGGCCGGTCGGTCTACAGTTTCTGCATGTGCCCGGGGGGCACGGTGGTGGCCGCGACGTCGGAACCCGGCCGGGTGGTGACCAATGGCATGAGCCAGTATTCGCGCAACGAGCGCAATGCCAATGCCGGCATCGTCGTGGGGATTGCCCCGGACGACTTTCCGGCCGACGGCGAGCGCATGCGCGCCGCGCTGGGTGCGGATGTGCTGGCGCCGGGTGCCGACGCCAAGGGCCATCCGCTGGCCGGCATCGTGTTGCAGCGCGAACTGGAGTCGCAGGCTTACCAGTTGGGCGGCAGCAATTACCGGGCGCCGGGGCAACTGGTCGGTGACTTCCTGCACGACCGTGCGTCGACCGCGCTCGGCGGGGTCGAGCCGTCGTACAAGCCCGGCGTCGAACTGGGCCGACTCGGCGGCGCATTGCCGTCGTATGCGATCGACGCGATTCGCGAGGCCTTGCCGGTGTTCGGTCGCAAGATCAAGGGTTTCGACATGCCCGACGCGGTGTTGTCCGGCGTCGAGACCCGCACCTCGTCGCCAGTTCGAATCGGGCGCGGCGACGACTACCAGAGCCTGAACGTGCAAGGCCTGTTCCCGGCCGGCGAAGGCGCCAGTTATGCCGGCGGCATCCTGTCGGCCGGGGTGGATGGCATACGGGTGGCGGAGGCGGTGGCGCGGGCTGTGCTCGCTGAAGCCTGAGGCCCTGCGTTGCCGAGTTGAAGTCCGGGACGCCGGTACACGTTACGGTCCGGGCGCGATCAGGCGTGCGGGGTACTCTGCTCCGCGAATGTCCCCCGGCCTTCGGCCTCCTCCTTTTAC
>JBFJZP010000236.1:0-5326 GCA_041622095.1 Burkholderiaceae bacterium
GCCGGCGCTCTGCCAGCCGATGCCGCCGACGATGCCCCCGACCAGGGCCGGCCACAAGCGGACCCGGGCGTTCGGCATGAAGCGGTAGACAAAGGTGAAGGCCGCGATGATCAGCAGATACGGAACCAGCCGTCCGACCACCCGCAGCAGCTGGCCGAGCGCGTCGACCGCCATCAGCTCGCGCACGGTTTCGATATTCATGACCGTGGCGGTGATGCCCATCGCGGAGAACACCAGGATCGGGCCGACCAGCAGCACGGTGAGGTAGCGGCTCATGCGTTCGCCGAACGGTCGCGCGCGCGGGCTGTGCCAGATGTAGTTGAGCGACTCCTCGATCTTGTGGATCAGGGAAATCGCGGTATAGATCAGCAACACCAGCCCGACCGCACCCAGCACGCCGACATTCATGTTCTCGATGAAGCCGGTGATGCGCAATGCCACCTCCTGCCCCTTCTCGCCCAGCGGCTCGAGCAGGCGCAGCAGCAGGGGCTGAATCTGGTTGGTGACGCCGAAGGCCTTGAGGACCGAGAAACTCAGCGCCAGCAGCGGCACGATCGACAACAAGGTGGTGTAGACCAGGCTCATCGCGCGCAGCGTGAGCTGGCCGGTCGCGACATCGCGCCCCAGGATCAGCACGGTTTGCACCAATCGCAGCAACGCGGCGCGCACGCCGGTCAACCCGGTCGCTTCCCAGACCCTGGACTCCAGACGACTGATCAGACCCTCGGATGCCCCTGTCATATGCTGTTCCCCCGCCTTCTTGTTGTCATGCCGTGACGCGCGATATGCGGCTCCCGCCGCCTCCGGCGGGCACTGTCGACGCCGTCACCGGATGGCGTCGAGTTGCAGCTTCAGCGGCACCACCTGGTCGGTCGCATCCGCCACTTCACGCGCTTCCGATAATGCCACCCGGTCCGCCGCAAGCCCTTCGTCGCCGGTCAGGCGCGCCACGATCACCTGGGCACGACGCTGCGCCAGGGCGTCCAGATCCTGCTGCGTCACCGCATGCTCCGCGATCATGCGCTCGAGCAGCGCCTGATGGAAGGACGGTGGCAATGCCGGCGGCACGGGTGCGACCACGGTTGGTGCGGCGACACCGGCCGGCGCAGGCTCCGGTACGGATGCTGGCACGGATGCCGGTGCTGGTGCGGATACCGGCGCGGCCGGCTGCGGCGCAACGGCTGCGTCCGCGGCAGAGGCCGTCGGACCGGAGGGCATCGCACGTTGCTTGAGCAGTTCCAGCACCGCCGGCGCATACCGCGCGCTGAACGCCGCCTCGATCGCCTGGGCAGCGCGCGGATTGGCCGCATCGATCGGACCCGGATCTTCACCAGGCGCCAGCGTCAGCCCCATGCCCAATGCAACCTCGGTGCGCACCGCGCGCGACTGCAGCACCGGCGTGTCCAGGCGTGGCGCAAAAACTGGTGCGACCTTGAGCAACAATTGCGGCCGTGCCTGCAGGGCACGGGCGACCGTCGCGACCTTCTGCTGCTCGGGCGGCGCCAGATCTGCATCACCGGGCTCGAACGCGATGATGTCGATCTCGGCGTCCGCGCCGCCACCGAACAAGGCAGCCAACGCGCGAAACGGTGCGGTCACGATGCCGCCCAGCAGATTGCCGATGGCTTTGCCGATCACCGCGCCGTAGTCGAATTTCGGGTCGTTCAGGTCGCCGCTGACCGGCAATCCGATGTCGATGACACCCTTGCTGTCCTTGAGCACCGCCAAGGCCAGCTCCAGCGGTACGTCCAGCGCGTCCGGACTCTCGACCTTCTTGCCCAGCGCCATCTGGTTCAGCACCACCTTGTTGTCGCCCAGCAGCTTGCCGTCGCGCACCTTGTACTGCAGGTCCAGCGACAACTTGCCCGACGCGATCTCGTAGCCGGCGAACTTGACCACGTAAGGCGACAAGGCACTCATCTCCAGGTTGCGAAACGCCATGTCGATCTCGGTCAGCCGGTCCGGCTGCAACAGGCTGGCCTGGCCGCGGATCCGCGCCGAACCGAACTTGTCGACACGCGCGTCGAGTTGCACCATCGCCACCCACTGCGGGTCGGTGCTCAGGCCAGTGATCACGCCCTTGAGCTCATGCATGCGGGTACCGAATTGCGGACGCAGGCTCAGGTCGGCAAAGTCGAGCACGCCGTCGGAGACCCGTACCCGCGCGATCTGAACCGGAAAAACCGGGCTCCCGGCTGCTTCGGTCTGCGGTGTCGCCGCCGCTGCCGGCGCTTGCGCCGGTTGGTCCTGTGCCGCCGGCTCGCGCTTCTTCAACACGTCGGTCAGGTTGATGCTCTGGTCCTGCGCAATGATCAGTCGGCCGTCAAGGCCTTGCAGTTGCAACTCGCCGATGTCCAGGCGATCCGGTTTCAACGTCAACGCAAGATCGTCCGTGCGCACCAAGCCCCAGGAAAGGAAGGGCCGCTTCGGCGCGTTTTCCTGCAACAACAACCGGTCGATGGAAAATCCGCCGGTATAAGCCAGTTGCGGCGCATTGGCGGCGCCGCCACCGAGAACCAGCCGGCCTTGGGTCGATGCCGTGCCGGTGTCCAGCGTCAACTCCAGATATTCGGCCAGGTAACTCTGCACCGGCGCCAGCACCAGGCCCTCGACCGCCAGTTGCAGGTCGGCGGCGCCGCTGTTCACTTGCACCACCCCCTTGGCCGCCAGGCTGCCACCGCTGCGCAACCGGGCAGCCAGGTCGACCTGCATCGGCTCCGGCGCGGCAGTGTCCAGCGCGCGTGCTTGCAGCGTGATGCCATCGACACCCAGCATGAATGGCGTCGCCAGGCGTCGGTCCGCGAACTGCGCCGAAGTCTGCGTCAGATCCAGCTGTTTCACCACCACGCGCCAGGGCGCCGCCGCGGCGGCGGCAGGTTTGCCATCTGCGGCTGCAGTTTCGGTTGCGGGGCGCGCGGTCGTCGCGGTCGTCGCGGTCGTCGCACCACCCGGCGCCGCACCGGAGAGCCGCTCGAACAGCGCCATCAGGTTCAACTGTCCCTGTCCGTCCAGCCACAGATCGGCGCGCGCATCCTGCGCCACCAGGGCATCGACCCGCAGCGACCGGTCGCGCAGGTTGAAACCCGCACCCTGCACCGAGGCCTGGCAAAGTTGCAGCAACTGCGCTGCGCTGTCCGCCGCAGGGTCGCGCAAAGCCACGCCGTTCAGGCGCAAGGCCATGCCATCACCGCGCAGGTCCAGCGGCGCATCGGACAACGCCAGTGCCAGATTACCGGCCGACCATTCGGCGCCGGCCAGCGTCGCAAAGGCGTTCTTGCCGGATCCCCGCGCCAAACCGATCGCATCGAGTGTCAGAGACGTGTCCTGCAGGCCGGCACGCATGGCGCCCGGCGCGGTCGACGCCGCAGCGCTTTCGGCCGAGAGCTTGCCCACCGTCAACGCTGCACTCTTCACTGCCAGCGCATCCTCGCCCTGGCGCAAACGGGTAGCCCCCAAGCCTACGCGGGCGGCCGTGCCATTGAACACAAACCGGTTGCCGTCCAGATCCAGTTTCAAGGCGGCGCTGCCCATCGCCAGGCTGGCCAGCTCTATCGACTCGGTGGCACCGGCCGCGGCCAGTTCCTGTCCATCGACACGCAGCCCGGTCAAACCGATATTCCAGGCCGCCGCGCGCTGGGCGACATCGAGCGCTCCCGCGGCCAGTTGCAGACCGGCCAGCGCGACCGTGTCCCTCGCCTGGCGGGCACGCAGGGCACGCAGGCGCAGGTCGGGCGCCTGGACCTGCACCGACAAGCCTTCGCTGCCTTGGCGCAACACCAGGGCGGGCTGGGTCAAGCTCAGCCCGGCCAGCACCAACTCCAGGTCCTGCGCCGTGTCCGCCAGTTGCAGGCCGGCGAGGTCGAGTGCAGGCTTGTCCCACTGCAGCCGGGTGCCGCCGCGCCAGTCCAACGCCAGCCGATCGCCCCGCATGGAAAAGCTGTCGAGCCGGGCGGAGCGCGCAGATTGCGCCGCAGCCACCGTGGCCAATTGCAACTGCGGCAACTCGATCGTCAAGCCACCGGTTGCCGGTCCATTGTCGAGCGCGAGTTTGCGGCCGTCCAACGAGATCGCGCCGAGCGTTGCGGTGTCATCGCCCTGTCGGGCGGAGGCTCCTTGCGCCAAGGCCAGTTGCAACGTTTCGAACCGTCCCTGCAATCTGGCGCCAGCAAACTCCAGCACCGATTGCGCCACATCGGTCTGCAGCGTCGGCGCCGACAACGCAGCCTGGCCTTCATTCAATTGCACACCGGACAGCAACAGTTGCAGCCGGCCCAGCGTCAGGTTCGCGCCCGCATCGACCAGTTGCAGGGCCGGCGCGGCACTCAGGTTCAGCCCGGCCAGCGCCAGGCTGCGCTGCTTCGACGGATCGCGAAAATCGACCGCAAGCCGATCGATGCGAGCGTCGTCGATCGCGACACGCCAGTGTCTGGATGCTGGCGCAGCCGACGGGGCGGCTTGCTGGCTGGCCGATGCGGTCGCAGAACCGGAGACCGGCGCCGACGCCGGCGCGGTCACCGGCGCGGACGGTGTCGGTTTGCCGGGCACCGGCTGGTCGGCTGCGGCGGTACGCAACATGCGCATCCAGTCGCCCTGCCCTTGCGCGTCCAGCGCCAGCGCCAGCGCGGCGTCGCGCAATGCGAATTGGCCGAAACGTACATCACGCTGGCCCAGGTCGATCACGCCGTCCTGCAAACGAACGGTCTTGGCGGCCAGCAATGGCGCCTGCGTATCCGGTGCCTGCAAGGACAGGTCGGTCATGTCCAGTGCCAGCGCCTGCACCGTGCCAGCCAGGTGGCCTCGCGGGTCCGCCGCCAGGTCGAAGCCGGCCGTCAGCAACATCCGGCCAGCGGGTGATTGCAATGCCAGCTGCCGCGCCAGGCCACGTGCCAGCGTCGCCACCTGCAGGTCGGAGAGCGTCAGCTGCCCCTGGGCCAGCAGCGGGTCGAGTCCGAACTCACCGCGCAGTTCGAGCGACTCGTCGGCCGCTGTGCGAACCGACAGCCGGTATTGCGTACGCTCCTGCGGCAGAGTGGACAAGCCGCGCAAGTCCAGCGCCAGGGCCCGGACATGCGTGACCAACGGTGGCGCGAGCGTCTGGTCGAACCACTCGACGCCACCATCGGAGATCGCCAGCAACGCCAACCGCAGCCGCGGAAGTGGGGTCGGTGCGTCGTCTTGTGGCGTCGGCTCGGACGCGAACTGCGCCATCAGTGCGCTGAAGTTGGTCTGCCCGTCCGGCGCCAGGTCCAGCCGCAGCCGCGGCGACACCAGCCGGGCATCGGCAAAGGTCCAGGCACCGTCGATGATGCTGCGCCAGCGCATGTCC
>JBFJZP010000237.1:0-5321 GCA_041622095.1 Burkholderiaceae bacterium
GAACAGGAACACCTTGGGTGCACGCACGATGGCGCGCCCGATCGCGACGCGCTGGCGCTGGCCGCCGGACAAGTCCTTGGGTGTGCGATCGAGGTACTGGGTCAGGTTCAGGATCTCGGCGGCGCGCTTCACCTTCTCCTGGATCTCGGCCTTGTCGACATTGGCCAGGCGCAGCGCGAACGACATGTTGTCGAACACGCTCATGTGCGGATACAGCGCATAACTCTGGAACACCATCGCCAGGTCGCGCTTGCTCGAGGGCAGCTTGGTGATGTCGCGCCCGTCGAGTTCGATGCTGCCGGAGTTGACCTCGGTCAGTCCGGCGATCATGCGCAGCAGTGTCGACTTGCCGCAGCCCGACGGACCGACAAACACGACGAACTCGCCTTTTTCGATGGTCAGGTCGACGCCCTTGATGACCTTGACGTCGCCGTAGTGCTTCTCGACATTCTTCAATTGCAGATAAGACATGTTGGTTCTCCTGTGGCCGGCGCAACGCCAAAGCGATGCACCTGAGTGGCCGGTTTACTTGACGGCGCCGAAAGTCAGTCCCTGGACCAGTTGCTTCTGGCTGAACCAGCCGACCACCACGATCGGTGCGATCGCCATCAGCGAGGCGGCGGACAACTTGGCCCAGAACAGGCCCTCGGGGCTGGAGTACGAGGCGATCAGCACCGCCAGCGTGCCGGCCTTGGCCGAGCTCAGGTTCAGCGACCAGAAGGCTTCGTTCCAGGACAACACCAGGCACAGCAGCCCGGTCGAGGCCAGCGGCCCCATCGCCAGCGGACGGATCACGTGGCGGAACTCGCCCCAGATGCTGGCGCCGTCCATGCGCGCGGCCTCCAGGATGTCGGGCGGTATCTCCTTGAAGCCGGAATACAGCATCCAGACCATGATCGGCAGGTTGGACAAGGTGAACACGATGGTCAGCACCGACACGGTGTCGAGCATGCCGGCGCCTTGGGCCAGCACGTAGATCGGCAACAAGGCGCCGACCGCCGGCATCATCTTGGTCGAGAGCATCCACATCAGGATGTTGCGTGTCTGGCGGGTGCGGAAAAACGCCATCGAATAGGCCGCCGGCGCGGCGATGGCCAGTCCCAGCAGCGTCGACAACACGCTGGTGATGACCGAGTTCTTCGCATACAGCAGGTAGTCGCTGCGCAGGTTGACTTCCTCGAAGCTCTCCATCGTCGGCGTGAAGAACAACTCCGGCGGCACCGCGATCGCCTGCAGTTCGGTCTTGAACGCGGTCAGCAGCAGCCAGATCAGCGGGAACACCAGCAGCAGCGTGAGCAGCCAGGCAAAAACGGTGCGGATCAGCAGGGTCAGGTGGGGGTTCATGTTTTTGCCTCCTTCAGTCCAGGTTCTTGCCGACCATGCGGATCAGGAAGATCGCGGCGATGTTGGCCAATATGATGGCGAACAAGGCTCCGGCCGACGCGACGCCGACGTCGAAGTTCAGCAGCGCCTGCTTGTAGATCAGGAAGGCCACGTTGGTACTCGCGTTGCCGGGTCCGCCACCGGTGGTGGTGAAGATCTCGGCGAATACGCTGAGCAGGAAAATCATCTCGATCATGACCACGACCGCGATCGAGCGGCCCAGGTGGGGCAGGGTCAGGAACCAGAACTTCTGAAATGCGTTGGCGCCGTCCATGCCGGCCGCCTCCATCTGGTCGCGGTCCAGCGACTGCAGCGAGGTGATGAAGATCAGGCAGGCGAACGGCAACCATTGCCAGGACACCATGATGATGATCGAGAACAGCGGCACGACGGTCAGCCAGTCCACCGGCTCCATGCCGAAGAACATCCAGACCTGGGCCAGGATGCCGTAGACCGGATTCATCATCATGTGTTTCCAGAGCAGCGCGTTGGCCGTCGGGATGACGAAAAAGGGAGAGATCAGCAACACCCGCACCAGGCCGCGGCCGGGAAACGGATCATTGACCAGCAGGGCCAGTCCGATGCCCATGACCACGGTGATCAGGATTACCGATCCGAGCAGCAGCAGCGTATTGCCGACGGCTGGCGCGAAGTCGGGGTCGGTGATGAAGAACTCGTAGTTCAGCAGGCCGGTGAAGCCGGTCTGGTCGGGCTGCATCAGGTTGTAGCGGATGAGCGAGAAATAAATCGTCATCAGCAAGGGCACCAGCATCCACAACAGCAACGTGGCTACAGCCGGCGCCATCAAGACGCGGGGGACAAGGCGGCTCATGGGTTTACCTCCGTGTTTCGCTCTGCGGAGTTCGCCTCGGCACCCGCTTGGCGGTACATGGCGACTCGTTGGTCGGGAAACTGGTCAGGGGAGAAGGCGGGCGGCCACGCTGGCCGGCCCGCCGGGGTAAGGGCAGTCGACTCGCGCCGACCGCCCATGTTGCCGCTTCAGTAGTAGCGTCCTTTGCGCATCTCGCGGTCGGCCGCGGTCTGCGCCGTCTTGAGTGCCTGCTCGACCGAGACCTGGCCGGCCAGCGCCGCGCTCAGCTGCTGGCCTACCGCCAGTCCGATGGCCTGGAACTCGGGGATCGCGGCGAATTGCACGCCGACATACGGGCTCTTGTTCAATGTGCTGTCGTTCGGGTTGGCGCTGTCGATGGCCTTCTTCTCGGCTTCGGCGAACACGGCGGCCTTCATGAATTCAGGGTTCGCATAGGTCGACTTGCGCGTACCGGTCGGCACGGCAGCCCAGCCTTTTTCCTTGGCCACCAGGTTGATGTATTCCCTGGAAGTCGCCCAGTTGACGAATTTCTGCGCCGCAGCGACGTTCTTGGTTCCGGCCGGAATCGCCAGCGCCCAAGACCACAACCAGTTCGCGCCCTTGGTCGTCACCTCGTACGGGCTTTGCGCAAACGCGACCTTGTCGGCGACCTTGCTCTGTTTCGGGTCGGAGACGAACGACGCGGCGATCGTCGCGTCGACCCACATCGCGCACTTGCCTTCATTGAACAGCGCCAGGATCTCGTTGAAGCTGTTGGCCGAGGATCCGGGAGGGCCGTATTTCGTCAGCATGTCGACATACATCGTGACCGCGTCCTTCCACGGCTTGCTGTCGAGTTGCGGCTTCCACTTCATGTCGAACCACTGTCCGCCGAAGCTGTTGACCATGGTCGTCACGAACGCGGTGTTGTCACCCCAGCCGGGCTTGCCGCGCAGGCAGATGCCGTAGACGCCGTTGGCCGGATCGTGCATCTTGGCGGCGGCGTCGCGCACTTCGCTCCACTTCGGGCGATCGGTGAACTTGACGCCGGCCTTGTCGGCCAGATCCTTGCGGTACATCAGCATCGAGCTCTCGCCGTAGAACGGCGCGGCAAACAACTTGCCGTCGACCGACAGGCCGTCGCGGATCGCCGGCAGCAGGTCGTTCATGTCGTAGGCGGCATCCGGCTTGAGCTCGACCAGCCAGCCTTTCTTGCCCCAGATCGGGGTTTCGTACATGCCGATGGTCATCACGTCGAACTGGCCACCCTTGGTGGCGATGTCGGTGGTCACGCGTGAGCGCAAGGTGCCTTCGTCCAGCGTCACCCACTTGAGCTTGATGTCGGGATTGGCTTTCTCGAAATGGGGTGTCATCTTCTGCATCTCGATCATGTGACCGTTGTTGACGGTTGCAATCACGAGGTCGACGGCCATCGCGGCATGCACGGTGGACAGTCCCAAGGCCAGGGTCAGGGCGGCTTTCAGTTTCATGGTGTCTCCTTTGGATAATTCGCGGTACAGGCACGAAGCGGCACCTGTGTAGCTTTAATTTACCCAGCGAAGCACCGTCAGGCCGATACGCTTTGGAGACAAACCGATACTTTCATGCATTGGTGGCTAGTGTTTTCCCTGGTTCTGGTGCTTTGGTGTACTGAAATGACATCAGATCGCCAGCGGATCCACATCCACCGCCCAGCGCAGCAGCCCCCGGCCGGCCTCGCCCTGGCGGGTCTGGTGCAGGATGTCGTGCCAGGCCGACAGGAAGTTCTGCAGCGCCAGGCGCGAGGGGCTCTCCACCAGCATCTGGGCGCGTTCGACATTGGCCACCCGCTGCACCACCATCGGTACCGCCGGGTACAGGCTGACCCGGTCGAAGCCGGGCAGGTCGGCCAGTTGTTCGGACGCGGCCGCACTGGCGCTGGTCAGGAATCCCTGCGCCGCCTCCTGCGTGCGGGCCTCGGCGCGCAGCAGGGCCTGGAATGCGAACGGCGGCAGGGATGCGTTTTGCCGGTCCTCCAGCTGCTGGGTCGCGAAGGCCGGGTAGTCGTGGCGCTTGAGCGCGTCGAACAAGGGGTGTGCGGGCTGGAAGGTCTGGATCCACATCTCGCTCTGGCCGCTGATCGCCGCATCGCGTCCGGCACGTCCGGCCGCCTGCATCAGCAGGCTGAACAGGCGCTCGGGTGCGCGAAAGTCGCTTGAGAACAAGGCATTGTCCGGGTTGACCGCGGCCACCAGCGTGATGCGGCGAAAGTCATGGCCCTTGGCCACCATCTGCGTGCCGACCAGCACGTCGACCTCGCCGGAATGCACCTGGGCCAGCTGCTCCTGCAGGCTGCCGGCATGGCGTGTGCTGTCGGCGTCGATGCGCGCCACATGCACCGGTGTTCCCTCGGGGTTCTCCGCCGTCTGCGAGCCGGGCCGGCGCACATCGGCCAGCAATTCCGCCAGGTGCTCCTGCAGCCGCTCGGTACCGCGTCCGACCGGCGCGATGTCCAGGTTGCCGCATTCCGGGCAGGCGCGTGGCACCGGCTCGGCAAAGCCGCAGTGGTGGCAGCGCAGGCTGCGGTCGATCTTGTGGAATACCCGGAACGCGCTGCAATGCGGGCAGGCGCTGCGCCAGTCGCAGGAACTGCATTGCAGCACCGGCGCATAACCGCGTCGGTTCAGGAACACCAGGCTTTGCTCGCGAGCTGCAATGCGTTGCTTGATCGCCGCCAGCAGCGGCGGTGCAATCACCGCACGGCGCGGCTGGTGGTTCATGTCGACCCGGCGTACCAGTGGCAGCCGGGCCTGTTCGCCGATGCGGCTGGGCATTTCCAGCCGGTGGTAACGACCGCCGTCGGCCGCGGGCCGGCTGTGGTGCCAGCTCTCCAGCGACGGCGTGGCCGAACCCAGGATGACCTTGGCGCCTTGCAGCCGGCCACGGTAGACCGCCAGGTCGCGGGCGGAATAACGCGCGCCTTCCTGTTGCTTGTAGCTCGGGTCATGTTCTTCGTCGACGACGATCAGCGCCAGCCCGGGCATGGAGGCGAACACCGCCATCCGGGTGCCGAGCACGATCCGCGCCGTACCCAGATGGGCGGCCAGCCAGCTGCGCAGGCGCTGCGGGTTGGTCATGCCGCTGTGCA
>JBFJZP010000238.1:0-5256 GCA_041622095.1 Burkholderiaceae bacterium
ACCGCCAGCTGGCACACGGCAGCGGATACCGGCGCCGCGGCCGCCGGCAACCACGCGCACCAGTTGCAGGACACGGCCGCTGCCAGCACCCGCCATGTCAGCGTGGCGCTGATCGCGGCCGAGGAACTGCTGGCAATGGCGCCCGATCTCGCGCCACGCCTGCATATTCCGCTGGTGCCCACGCGCGGCGCCGCGCCAACCGAGCGCCTGGTCGAGGACCGGGCCATGGTGCTGCTGTCGACGGTTCCGGTGCGTGGCGCCCATGGCGAAACGCTTGCGCTGCTGCGCGGCGGCGTGTTGCTGAACCAGAACCTGCCGCTGATCGACCATATCAACCGCATCGTCTACCCGGCCGGCTCCTTGCCGCTGGGCAGCCATGGCACCGCCACCTTGTTCATGGACGATGTGCGCATCACCACCAATGTGCGGCTGTTCCAGGATCGCCGGGCGATCGGCACCCGGGTGTCGCAGGCGGTGCGCGACGCGGTGCTCGGTAGCGGCGCGACCTGGCTCGACCGGGCATTTGTCGTCAACGACTGGTATGTGTCGGCCTATGAGCCGCTGCGCGACGCCACCGGCCGGCGCATCGGCATGTTGTATGTCGGCTACCTGGAAGAACCGTTCCGGCTGGTCAAGTACACGATGCTGGCGCTGATCGTCGCCATCTTCCTGCTGGCAATGGTGCTGGCGGCCTTGTTCTCCGTGCGCTGGGCGCGCAGCATCTTCAAGCCGCTGGAACTGATGAACCGCACGATCGCACAGGTCGAGGCCGGCGACACCGGCGCGCGGGTCGGCAGCGTCGAAGCCCGTGACGAGGTCGGTGCGCTGGCCAACCATCTGGACGAACTGCTCGACGTGATCGACGAGAAGACACACGCCCTGCAGCGCTGGGCGGGCGAACTCGACGCCAAGGTGGGGGAGCGTACGCGCGACCTGGCCGCCAGCAACAGCGCCTTGCAACAGGTGCAGCGCCAGTTGGTCAAGTCGGAAAAGCTGGCCGCGATCGGCCAGATCGCGGCCAGTGTCGCGCATGAAATCAACAACCCGATCGCGGTGATCCAGGGCAATCTGGACCTGATGCGCGAAGCCCTCGGCAGCCATGCCACCCCGGTCGCCGCGGAACTGCGCCTGCTCGACCAGCAGGTCGACCGCATGCGGCTGATCGTGACCCAGCTGCTGCAATATGCGCGGCCGACCGAATACGCCGGTTATGTCGACGCGGTCGACGTCAATCGCGCACTGGACGGGGCGTTGCTGCTGGTCGGTCACCTGCTGGCCCATGCCGGCATCCTGGTCGAACGCAAGAACCTGGCGACAACCCGGGCCGGCATCAACCCGCAGGAACTGCAGCAGGTGCTGATCAACCTGCTCACCAATGCCTTGCAGGCCATGCCCGACGGCGGCGTGTTACGGCTGGACAGTTTCGACGGAGCCGACGCGCAGGGCCGCAGCGGTGTGACGATCGAGGTCGGCGACTGCGGCGCCGGACTCGACGCACAGGCCCGGGAGCGGCTGTTCCGCCCCTTCTTCACGACCAAGTCCGATGGCAACGGCCTGGGCCTGTGGATCAGCATCGGGCTGGTCGAACGGTACGGCGGCCATATCCGCGGCGAGAACTGGCGCGATCGTGCAATCGACCGGCCGGGGGCGGTATTCAGCGTATGGCTGCTGCGCGACCCGGTGACACCCGGGTCGACCGACGAAGCCGGCGCGGCGGACCGCTGAGCCGCCGGCTCACATCAACATGTCGAAACCCTGCGCCTCGACACCGACGAAGGCGCGGGTGAATTCCGCCAGCGCGGCATAAAAGTGCGCCTGTGGGTGCTGGCCGATCGCATCACACATCTCCAGCACCCAGGGCTGCAGGTATTCGGTGAAGAAGATCCGCTGCTGTGTCAGGTTGGCCACCGCCACATCGTCGCCGGCAATCAGATACCGCATCACCTCGCACAGGCAGGCAAAGTGGTCCTCGGTCTCCGTCACCGCGCCATCACGCGCCAGGCCCAGCGCGTCCAGCGCGCCGCGCAGCTTGGCCAGCGGCTTCTCGTTCAGGAAGCCGCTGAGATAGTGCGAGCCATACAGATAGACATCGGGCTTGGTCATGCCGCCGAACAGCACGGCATACTCGTCCGCAATGGCTTGGTCGTCCATGGCGCGGGCCACACCGACCAGCACCCGCCAGGGCTCCTCCAGGTAGCCGCCGGCGGCCGGCGCCTCGGTCACGGCCACCCGCAGCCCTGCGACCAGTTCGGCCGACGGCGGCGCGTAATACAGCTGCGCCAGCAGGCCGTAGAGTTCGGCCCGCGCGGTTTCCTCGTCCAGCGCGCTGCTGGTATCGGGTATCGGTGACATGCTCATAAGTCGGTGATCTTGACTTCGTTGGACGCCGAGTACAGGTCGATCACACGGCAGTCGGCGCACATCTTCAGCCGCTCGCGCGCCTCGCCCTGGAACATGCTGTGGCCGGCGAGTTTGCCCAGCATGGCCTCGATCGCCTTGAGCGTGCCAAAGGGCTTGCTGCAGCGCACGCAGACATAGGGCTGCATTTCGTTGAGCACCACCGCTTCCTTGCGTTGCGGCGCCAGGTTCAGGCGCGGCACCAGGCTCAGCGCTTTTTCCGGACAGGTTCCGACACACAGGCCGCACTGCACGCAGTTCTTCTCGATGAAACGCAGCTGCGGCGCGTCCGGGTTGTCCTGCAAGGCCGCCGCCGGACAGGCGTTGACGCAGCTCAGGCACATGGTGCATGCATTCTTGTCTATCGCGAGCGCGCCCAGCGGCGAGCCCCGCGTCGGCAAGTCGATCACCTCGCCCACCGGCCGGGGAGCGTGTTCGGCCAGGTGCGCCAGCGCCAGTTCCAGCGTCGCGCGTTTGTCGGCCTGCACCGCAAAACCGGCGGCGCGTGCCACCGTGCCGGCAGCAGCGACCCGCAGGTCACGATCGAGTTGCGCCAGGTCGCGCGCGTCGCGCACATGCAGCAGCCGGAAATGTTCACCGGCGTAACCCAGGCCGGTCAACAAGGCCTGGGCGACCGCCATCTGCTCGCGCAAGGCATCCCGGTAGCCCGGAGCATCCTCGTCGGTGCTCAGCACCCAGACCTGGGAGGCGCCATATGCGACTGCCGACAGCCACAGGTCGAGTCCGACCGACAGGTCGTGCCACAGCGCCAGCGGCATGACCCGCGCCGGCACGCCATGGATATCCGGATCGAGCCGGGCGGCGCGGCCCAGGTCGTCCAGCATCCGGCTGCCGGATTGCTGGTTGTGCAGCAGCAATGCCGGGCTCTTGCCACCATGGCGCAGATAGGTGCCCAGCAAGGTCTTGATGCGTTGACCCTGGTCCGCCGGACGCGGATAGGTGTAGGTCAGTGCGCCGGTCGGGCAGACCGTGGTGCAGGCACCGCAACCGACACACAGGTTGGGATTGACCTCGATGCGCTGGCGCGCGCGGTTGCTGGAAATGGCCGAAGCCGAACAGACGTCGACACAGGCATTGCAACCGACGCGCTCGTTGCGGCTGTGCGCGCACAACTTCTGCTTGTAGTGGAAGAACTGGGGTTTCTCGAACTCGCCCACCAGCGCGCGCAGTTGCAACAAGGCCGGCAGGTCGCGCCCGTTCCATTGCAGGTAACCCTGGGGCACCGCATGCTGGGTAAAGGCCGGCTGCTGCCGCAGGTCGAGCACCAGGTCGAAGGTCTCGCTCAGCGACTCCGGTTCACGGCTGAAATTGATCGCACCGGCCGCCGAGCAGGCCTTGACGCAGGCCCGGTGCGACTTGCACAAGTCCATGTCGATCTGGTAATCCAGCCCGATCGCGCCCTCCGGACATGCGGCCACACAGGCGTTGCACCGGGTACACAGGTCCAGGTCGATCGCGTTGCTGCGGGTCCAGTCGAGAGAAAACGCGCCCAGCCAGCCGGTCAGCTTGCGGATCGCACCGGCCAGTACCGGATAACGCCGCTCCTGCAACACATCGGCCTGGCCCACACCCAGGCTGAAAACCGTGATATCGAATTCATCGCCGAACAGTGCTGCCGCCTGCTCCGCCGCACCGATCTCGCCGATGATCAGCAAACGTCCCTGGCTGCGGAACGGCACGGTGCTCACCGGTTCCGGATCCGGCAAATGGGCTGCCGCCAGCAAGGCGGCGATCTTCGCACCGGACTTGCCGGCGTCCTTGCTCCAGCCACCGGTCTCGCGGATATTGACGAAACGGATCGGTGCCACCGGGGTCTCGACCTGCTGCGCCAGCTCCAGGAAAAGGCGCTTTTCCTGTGTGCAGGCCACCACCAGGTCCGTGCCGGACTGCGCGGCTTGCAGGAAACTCGCAGCCTCGCGCCGGCACAGGCTGGAATGCAGCGTCAGTTTTTCGTTGAGCGTGGCGCCGAGTTCCCTCGGCTCCAGTGGCATCGTCTTGTTGCAATCGCAGATCAGGGTTGTCATGGGGTGGGATCCGTCTTGTCGGATTCTGTTTTGCGGGGGTTGTCGTCGCCGTCCGCTTGGCGCGGCTGCGCCGAGTCGGTCTGCTGGGGTTCGGTCTGCTGGGGTTCGGTCTGGGCGATCACCGTCGGCGCTGCCGATGGGCGATCCGACACATCCGCGCCGGCCGTATCGGTGGCGCCGCCGGACGCCTGGGGCGCCGATCTTTCATCATCGTCGTCGAACAGTTGCAGGAATTTCGCACTCGCCATCTTGCGCAGCATCGATGCCGGCAACGGGTCGGCGATGGAGTAGTCGTCGATATAGATGTCCAGGCCGTCCATCACATTGAAATGCGGGTCGGCAAAAAGCTTCTTCATCGCCGCGTTGCGCACCTCGGGCGCCACCGCGCGTGCGACAAAAGGCTTGAAATCGGAGTCGGCCTGCAAGGCCGCCACGTCCTGCATCGTCGGTGGTGGCGGTGGCGGCTCCTGCCCAGCCTTTGGCGGCAATGGCGCTTCGGCGGCACCGGTGCCTGCCGCTGGCGGCACCGGCGCAGGCGCTACCGGCGGCGCCGGCGGTCGGCCATGGTCGACCGGCTGGGCCGGCTCCGGCGGCTTGCCGTCGCGCACCGCCAGCTTGCGCTGCGACCAGCGACCGAGGAAACCCTCAGCCATGGCCACCCCCGCCGCGTTTCTTGTCTGTGCTGATCGATGCGGGATTGCCGAATCGGTCGGTCAGCGAACGGAAGCTCTGCGGGCGCTGGCGCCGCTTGGGCTCGATCACGTGATGGGTATCGACAAAGTCCTGCAGCCAGGCGACCGCATCGGCCGGCGCC
>JBFJZP010000239.1:0-5253 GCA_041622095.1 Burkholderiaceae bacterium
ATCCAGGAAACAGGCGGCCAGGCGCCCGAGGCCGCCATTGCCCAGCGCCGCATCAGGCTCCCGGTCGGCAACCTCTTCCAGCGTCCGGGCATATTCCTGCAAGCCCTTGCGCGCGGGGTCGTCGAGTTCGAGCGCCGCCAGCGCATTGGACAGGCTGCGCCCGATCAGGAATTCCATCGACAGGTAACAGACACGCCGCGCCTTGCTTGCGCGCTCGCGGACCGAATTCTCGACCCAGCGCTGCGACAACTGGGCCCGCGCGACGTTCGACAAGGCCTGCGTCAGTTCATGCGCAGACGCCTGGCGCGCGTCGACCGCGATGGTCTCGAGCAGTTGCTGGCCAATGGCAGTGCCCAGGCTGGCAGGGAGGGAGGAAACATGTTGTTGCACGGCAAATTCCTTCATGGGGCGGCAATCGGCGCAAGCGCAGTGGCCGCGTCACCGGGCGGCCAGCGCCCGGGCCGCGCGCACGCGCATGGCCTGCAAAACATTCTCGCATGGCCGATTGGCGCCGCTGCGATGCTGATCGGGCGCCACGCATCGGCATTAAGATGCAAAAATGGTGTCGCATCCGGCGCGCCATATTGGATGGAGACACGATGAAACCCCAAGACCTGGCCCAGAACCTGGATCTGCCCAAACGCACGATTGCCCTGGTACTCGCCGGCGGTCGCGGCAGCCGCCTGATGGCGCTGACCGATCGGCGTGCCAAACCGGCGGTGTATTTCGGCGGGAAGTTCCGCATCATCGACTTTGCGTTGTCCAATTGCCTGAACTCCGGCATACGGCGCATCGGCGTGATCACCCAATATGCGTCGCACAGCCTGATCCGCCATCTTCAACACGGCTGGGCGTTTCTCAAGACCGAGATGAACGAGTTCGTCGACCTGATGCCGGCCCAGCAACGCCATGACGACGGCAGCTGGTACCGTGGCACGGCCGATGCGGTGTACCAGAACCAGGACATCCTGGAGAGTTATGGACCCGACTACATCGTCGTGCTGGCCGGCGACCATGTCTACAAGATGAATTACGCGCTGATGCTGGCAGATCATGTCGCCAAGGGGCGCCCCTGCACCGTGGCCTGCATCGCGGTGCCGCGCGAGGAGGCCAGGGCCTTTGGCGTGATGCACGTCGACGAGCACGACATGATCACCGATTTCCTGGAGAAGCCGGCCGATCCGCCGCCCATGCCGGGCCAGCCGGAGATGGCGCTGGCCAGCATGGGGGTGTATATCTTCGATGCGAAATACCTGTATGCCGAACTCGAACGCGACATGGCCGATGCGGATTCGGACCACGACTTCGGCAAGAACATCATTCCCCATGCGGTACGCAATGGCCATGCGGCAGCCCATCCGTTCGCCCGGTCCTGCGTGCCCAATGGCTCGGACGGCGAGGCCTACTGGCGCGATGTGGGTACGGTCGATGCCTACTGGGATGCCAACATCGACCTGACCGCGACCGAGCCCAAACTCAACATGTATGACCGGCATTGGCCGATCTGGACCTACCAGCCGCAATTGCCGCCAGCCAAGTTCGTGCACAACGAGGACGACCGGCGCGGCATTGCGGTCGAGTCGCTGGTCTCGGGCGGCTGCATCGTCTCGGGCGCGGTGTTCCGTTCGGTGTTGTTCTCCAGCGTGCGGGTGCATTCCCATGCCAGCGTCAACTGGTCGGTACTGCTGCCCAATGTGCAGGTCGGCCGCAGTGTCCGGTTGATGCGCACCATCATTGACCGGGGCTGCCGGATACCGGACGGCATGGTGATCGGCGAGGATGCCGAACTCGACAGTGCCCGATTTCACCGCAGTGCCAACGGCATCTGCCTGGTCACCCGTGACATGCTGGCCAAGCTCAACCCATGAAGGTGCTGCATGCCGGCGCGGAGGTGTTTCCGCTGGTCAAGACCGGGGGGCTGGCCGATGTCATGGGCGCCTTGTCGCAGGCCCTGGTGGCGCTTGGTGCCGATGTGCGGCTGGTGTTGCCGGGTTTGCCCGCCATCGTGCAAGGCGTGCAGTTGCAGCGTCCGGTGTGCGATATCGGCCCGGTGTTCGGTGCCGCCCGGGTCAGTCTGCGCCTGGGCGTGGTGGCATTCAGCGGTGTGCAGGCGTATGTCGTCGACGCGCCGCACCTGTACCGGCGCGAAGGCAACCCATACCAGGATGCCGACGGTGCCGAGTGGCCGGACAACCTGCAGCGTTTCGCCTTGCTGGGCTGGGTGGCCGCCCACCTGGCCAGTGGCGAACTGGATCCGGAATGGGTTCCCGATCTGGTGCATGCCCATGACTGGCATGCCGCCATGGCCTGTGCCTATCTGGCCAACCAGCCGCGCGGGCGCGCCGGCTCGGTGTTCACGGTGCACAACCTGGCCTACCAGGGCTTGTTCGATGCCGGCGACTTCCATCTGCTCGGCCTGCCGTCGCGTTTCGTGGCGCACGGCGCGCTGGAGTTTCACGGTCGCTTGTCGTTCATGAAGGCCGGGCTGGCCTATGCGCAACGGGTCACCACCGTCAGCCCCTCGTATGCCGCCGAGATTGCCCGTCCGGAGTTCGGCTGTGGCCTCGATGGGGTCATCCGCGCGCGGGGTGCGGCTGTCTCCGGCATTCTCAATGGGGTCGACCGCAAGGTCTGGGATCCGGCCGCCGACCCTCTGATCGCCGCACCGTACTGCGCCGCCGAGCCGCAGGGCAAGGCGCTTTGCAAGGTAGCCTTGCAGCAGCGTCTGGACCTGACGCCGGACGCGCGCGCGCCGCTGCTGTCGGTGGTCAGCCGCCTGACGGCGCAAAAAGGCCTGGATCTGCTGCTGCAGGCCTTGCCGGCCTTGCTGGCGCAGGGCGTGCAAGTGGCGTTGCAAGGCAGTGGCGACGCGGCGCTGGAGGCCGGGTTCGTGGCGGCGGCCAAGGCCCATCCCGGGCAGGTGGCGGCACGTATCGTGTACGACGAAGCGCTGGCGCACCAGATGGTGGCGGGCGCCGACATGATGCTGGTGCCCTCGCGCTTCGAGCCCTGCGGGCTGACCCAGCTGTATGCGCTGCGGTATGGCACCGTACCGGTGGTGCGCCGGGTCGGTGGCCTGGCCGACACGGTGGTCGATGCCACCGACGAGGCACTGGCGTCGGACAGCGCCACCGGCATTGTCTTCGACGATGCCTCGGCGCAGGCGCTGGCGGCGGCGGTGACGCGTGCGCTGGCCTTGTATCGGCAGGATGCGTCATGGCGTCAGATCGTGCGCCGTGGCATGGCGCAGGATTTCTCCTGGGAGCCGGCCGCGCAACAGTACCTGGCGCTGTACCACGCCATGGCTACCGAGAGCGCACCGGCGCGCTGAGCCACCGGTAGCCGCGATGCCATGGTGTTGTCATCGGCTCGGCGCGAGGCGCCGCTTACAATTTCTTCGGCCCCGTCCCGCCGATCGTCACAACCAACCAAAGCAGCACCATGAAAGCAGATTCCTCGATCTTCAAGGCTTATGACATCCGGGGCGTCGTGCCCGCCACGGTGACCGATGAGGTTGCCGAAGGCATCGGCAAGGCATTCGGAACCATAGCGCTGGGCCAGGGCGAAACCAAGGTGGCGGTGGGGCGTGATGGCCGCCTGAGCGGGCCGAGCCTGAGCGCTGCGCTGGTGCGGGGCCTGGTCGCGGTCGGCATCGAGGTGATCGACGTGGGCGTGGTCACGACGCCGATGCTGTATTTCGCAGCCAATACCGTGTGCAGCAGCGGCATCCAGGTCACTGGCAGCCACAATCCGCGTGACTACAACGGCTTCAAGATGGTGATGGGCGGGCGAGCCATCTACGGCGACGACATCCAGGCCTTGCGCCGCATGATGGAAGGCGAGACCTGGCAACTGCGCAAGGGTGGCCAGGTGCGCAACCTCGATGTGCTGGAGCCGTATACCGCACGCATCGTGTCCGACATCAAGCTGGCGCGCCCGCTCAAGGTGGTCGTCGACAGCGGCAACGGCGTGGCCGGCGCGTCTGCACCCGGCATCCTGCGCGCGATCGGCTGCGAAGTAATCGAGTTGTTCAGCGAAGTCGACGGCAATTTTCCGAACCACCACCCTGACCCCAGCAAGCCGGAGAACCTGAAGGACCTGATCGCCACGCTGGCCAGCAGCGACGCCGAACTCGGCCTGGCTTTCGACGGCGATGGCGATCGCCTGGGCATCGTCACCAAGCAGGGCAACAACATCTACCCGGACCGCCAGATCATCCTGTTCGCCCGCGACGTGTTGAAGCGGGTGCCCGGCGCCACCATCCTGTACGACGTCAAGTGCTCGCAGCAGGTCGCACCGGCGATCGAGGCCGCCGGTGGCAAGCCGCTGATGTACAAGACCGGCCACTCGCTGATCAAGGCCCGCATGAAGGAACTCGGTGCGCCGTTCGGTGGCGAGATGAGTGGCCATATCTTCTTCCAGGAGCGCTGGTTCGGTTTCGACGACGGCACCTATGCCGCCTGCCGCCTGCTGGAGATCGTCAGTGCGGTGGCCGATGCCAACCAGATGCTCGACGCCTTGCCGACCAGCTTCTCCACGCCGGAACTCAATGTCGCCTGTGCCGAGGGCGAGCCGCCGGCGGTGATGCAAAAAGCGGTGGCATTGGCGGATTTCGGCCCGGACGCGGCGATCAACACCATCGACGGCCTGCGCGTCGACTGGCCCGACGGCTTCGGGCTGATGCGCGCGTCCAACACCACGCCGGTGCTGGTGCTGCGCTTCGAGGGCCAGACCGAAGCGGCGCTGCACCGCATCGAAACCGCGATGCTGGCCTTGTTGCACCGGGTCAAGCCGGATGCAAAGATCGGCGCCAGTGCCCATTGAGCCTTGGCCGGTGACCGCTTCGGCCATGCCGGCGTGGCACAACAGGCCGGCCCCGCGGCCGGCTGTTTGCCAGTGACCTTCCGGTCGCCGTTGCCGGCCAGGATCAGGTGGCCTGGAGCCGCCAAGCCATGACGCACGACCAGACCCTCATCCTTGTCATCCTGTCGCTGACGGTGGCCATGTTCCTGTGGGGCCGCTGGCGCCATGACATGGTGGCGGCCGGTTCCCTGCTGGCCTGCGTGCTGGCCGGCTTGTTACCGGGCAGTGCCGCGTTCTCCGGCTTCGGCCACCCGGCGGTGATTTCGGTTGCCTGTGTGCTGGTGCTCAGCCGCGGCCTGCAGACCTCCGGCGCGGTCGATGTGCTGACACGCTGGGTATTGCCGGCCAAGGCCGGCATGACACTGAGCCTGGGTGCCTTGATCGGGCTCG
>JBFJZP010000240.1:0-5247 GCA_041622095.1 Burkholderiaceae bacterium
CGGCCGGACCGCAGGGGCCGGGTCGAGATCCTGCGTGTGCATGGGCGCAAGGTCAAGCTCGATCCCGGCTTGCAGCTGGAGGACGTGGCCGGCCTGACGCCCGGGTTCAGTGGTGCCGACCTGGCCAACCTGGTCAACGAAGCCGCGTTGCTGGCGACCCGGCGCAAGGCCGACCGGGTGACGCTGGCCGACTTCACCAACGCGGTCGAACGGATCGTCGCCGGCCTGGAGCGCCGCAACCGGGTGCTCAAGGCCAGCGAACGCGAGGCGGTGGCCTACCATGAGATGGGGCATGCGCTGGTGGCGCTGGCGCAAGTCGGCTCCGACCCGGTGCACAAGGTGTCGATCATCCCGCGTGGCATCGGCGCGCTGGGTTACACGATCCAGCGCCCGACCGAAGACCGCTACCTGATGACCCGTCCTGAGCTCGAGCGAAAGATTGCGACCCTGTTGGGCGGGCGGGCTGCGGAAAAACTGGTGACCGGTGTGTTGTCCAGCGGCGCGGCGGACGACCTGGCCAAGGCCACCGATATTGCGCACGACATGGTCACCCGGTACGGCATGGACGAAGACCTCGGTTATGTCGCGCTCGAGTCGGCGCGCCAGCAGATGCTGGAGCCGGCTACCGGCATGCCGGTAGCCACCCGGCCGGTGTCGGAGGCGACGCGCCAGCATATCGACAGCGCGGTCCGCGGTATCGTGATGGCAGGCTTCGAACGCGCCACGCGCATCCTGGCGGACAACCGCGACGTGCTCGAGCGCGGTGCACGTGCCCTGCTGGAGCAGGAGACGCTGGACGAAGCGGCGATCCTCTCCCTGGCCGGCGAACTCCAGCGCGACTGACTTCGTCGGTTCAGCCCGGCGTTGCCGGCAACGGCTCCATCGACAGCAGGAACAACTCGTCGCTGCTTGGCTGGTCGACGACGCGACGCGCGCTCAATGCCACCTGCCGCATGCCGACGCCCGGAATATCGATCTGCAGGGTCTGCCTGTCCAGCTCATGGCCGCCGGGCAATACTTCCGTCAGCAAACGGCGCAGTTCCGGGTTGTCCCACGGGCCGCCGCCCCCCTCGAAAAGGCGCTTGCCGACCCAATGTCTCTTGGCGTCGCCAAATGCATTGGAGAATGCCTTGTTCGCCGACAGCACCGCCAAGCGGCCGTCGAGCACGAGCAAAGGGGTTGGCACCGTGTCCACGACGGCTTGCGCCAGGTCGCGCGCGCTGCGTGCCGCCAGTGCATGGACCCGGTCGGTCACGTCGGCGAAGGTCAGCACCACGCCATCGATGACGTTGTCTGCCGTCCGGTACGGCTGCACCCGCGCCAGGTACCAGACACCGTCCTCGGTGCAGACCTCGCGCTCCACCGGCACGAGCGTGTCGAGCACCGCTTTGGCGTCGGCCAGCATGTCGTCGCCCTTGAGCGCACAGCGGATGTCGGCCAATGGCCGGCCCACGTCGGTCGGCTGCAAACGGTAGATCCGGGTGGCGTCGCGGGTGAAACGGCGCAGCACCAGGTGGCGGTCCAGGAAGATCGTGCCCAGGCGGATGTTGTCGAGCAGATTCTTCATGTCGTCCTGCATGACCGCCATCAGCTCGACCTTGGTCTGCAGCTCGGAATTGACCGTCACCAGTTCCTCGTTGACCGACTGAAGCTCCTCCTTGGAGGTTTCCAGCTCTTCATTGGTCGATTGCAGCTCCTCGTTGGTTGACTGCAACTCCTCGTTGGTCGACTTGAGCTCCTCGTTCGAGGCTTGCTGCTCCTCGAGCATCGCACTCATGTTTTCCTTCGCTTGCGCCAGTTCACTCTCGATTTGCGCAACGCGCTGCGACTGTATCCCGCGCTTGCCACTGGACTTCTTCTGCACTGTGGCGGCGGCGGGTACGGGCAGATCCTGGAAGCTGACCAGCAGCAGCGCCTGTTCTTTTGCCGCAGCAGGCAAGATGCGCACACTCAACTGGACCGGCTGCGTCACCGTGCCGTTGTCGACGTTCTGCGTCTGGTTCAGGGTGGGTGTGCCATGCGTGGCGGCCTGGCGCAATGCCTCGCGCAGTCCGACGGTCAGTCCTTCCCGCGCCATGTCGACCAGGTTGAGGCTGGGGTGTCCCGGCGCCGGACGCAGGTACTTGCCGGTGTCGCCATGCACATACAGCACCTTGCCGCTCAGGTCCGTGACCACGGCAGCCGGTGCGAATGCCTGCAGCAAGCTGCGTTTGGCGAGGTCGGCCAGCGACTGGTGGGTGGACTTGTCGTTGTCGGCGACCGCCCCCGGCGTGGGTGCTGCGGCTCCTTGCGCCCAGGGCAGGTCTGCGTCCGGCCTTGCGCGCTTGGGCGCTGCAGTTGCGGTATTGCGGTAGATCTTCCACTTGCGATCCACCACTTCGAACAGGTCGGTATGGTTGCCGATACTCTCCGACGGTGACAGGAACAGGATGCCGCCGGGTCGCAGCGCATAGTGAAACACCGGAATCAGGCGATTTTGCATCGCCGGCTCGAGGTAGATCATCAGGTTGCGGCAGGACAGCAGGTCGAGTCGGGTGAATGGCGGGTCCTTGATGACGCTTTGCACCGCAAACACCACCATGTCCCGCAGGTCCGACTTGACGCGATAACCATCTTCCGTCTTGGTGAAAAAGCGGCGCAGCCGCTCCGGCGACACGTCCTGCGCGATATTGGGCGGATACAGGCCGGCCCGTGCAACCGCGATGGCCTGGTCGTCCAGGTCCGTGCTGTAGATCTGCACATTGAAGTCGCGCTTGAGCTCGTCCATGACTTCGCGCAATACCATCGCGATCGAATAGGCTTCCTCGCCGGTGGCGCAGCCCGCCACCCACACGCGGAATGTCGATTCCGGCGGCCTTGTCTGCAGCAGCGCGGGAAGGGTATCGGCCTTCAGGACGGCAAATGCTTCCGGGTCGCGAAAAAAATTGGTGACGTTGATCAGCAGTTCGCTGAACAAGGTTCGCAATTCAGCCGGATGCTCCCGCAGGTAGCGCACGTATACGTTCAGTTCCTCGATGCCGTGGCGCAGCATCCGGCGTTCGACGCGGCGCCCGACGGTACTTTTCTTGTACATCGAGAAATCATGGCCGGTACCCGATCGCAGCTGCATGAGGATGTGCGACAACCCGCTCGCTGCGGCCACTGTGGAGGCTGGATCCGCATGCCTGGCGATCGCGTGGCGTATCGGTTGCACGCGCATGCTCTTGAGCAGCACCTGCGGCATCTGGCTCACCGCCACGGTCTGGATTCCGTAGCCCGAACGAATGGCACTGTTCGGCATGCCGTCGTAGCGCGCTGTCGCAGGGTCCTGGGCCAGGCAAAGGCCTCCGGCACCGTAGATGGCGCGCAATCCCAGGGTGCCGTCGGTGCCGGTGCCCGACAACACGATGCCGACCGCGTGCTCCCCCTGGTCCAGTGCCAGCGAACGCAGGAACGCGTCGATCGGCATGCGCAGGCTGCGCGGCTCCGACGGCATGCTCAGCTGCAACTTGCCGTGAAAGATCACCATGTCGCGATTCGGGGGGATCACATATACGTGGTCGGGTCGGACTTCCTGATGATCCTGCGCCTCGATCACCGGCATCTTCGTGCTGCGCTGCAGGATTTCCGCCAGGATGCTGGAATGGCTCGGATCCAGGTGCTGCACCAGCACCAGCCCCATGCCGCAGTCCACCGGCATGGCACGCAGGAATTGCTCGAATGCTTCCAGGCCGCCCGCAGAGGCGCCCAGCCCCACGATGGGGAATGGCTTCGGTGACTCGACCGGCTCCATGGCGCCGGACTGGACCGCCCTGGATTCGCCCACGGCAACTGGTTTGCCGGTCTTTTCGGTCTTGATCCGGCTCTTTCTGGTTGCCACGCTGATTTCCCTGCTGAAGTGGACCGTTCGGGATGGCGCGCCCTGGCTGCACACCCATCGATGGATTCTATCGGCCAGGGCAAGCTGCGTCGGTCAGGCCTGGGTTGTCGTTTGGCCGCCATCTGTCCCGGGCTTGCGCATTCTCAATTGGGGTACGGGTCCATGCGCCGACCATCTCATGCGCAGGCAGTGATGCACGGAGGGATTCTCGATGCCGGTCAAGCAACTTGTTTTTCGCGAAGACGCACGCGAGAGGATTCGGCGCGGCGTCGATGCGTTGGCCGAGGCGGTCAAGGTCACATTGGGGCCGCGCGGGCGTACCGTCATCCTGGAGCGCGACTTCGGTGCGCCGCAAATCGTCAACTCCGGCGTGCTGGTTGCCAAATCGATCGAACTGGAGGACCGCTTCGAGAACATGGGCGCGCAATTGTTGCGCGAAGTCGCGGCCCGCACCAGCGAGATGGCAGGCGATGGCACCACGACCGCTACCGTGCTGGCACACGGCATGATCCAGGAGGGCCTGCGCTACCTCGCCGGTGGCATGAATCCGATGGACCTCAAGCGGGGCATGGAGCAGGCGGTTGAGCTCGTGGTGCAGCGTCTCGGCCAGATGGCGCGCCCTTGCGAGAGTTCGCAGGAGATTGCCCATGTGGCCGCCATATCCGCCAACAATGACGCGTCCATCGGCGCCCTGCTGGCCAGTGCAATCGACAAGGTCGGGCGCGAAGGTGCGATCTCGATCGAGGACGGTTCCGGCCTGTCCAGCGAGCTCGAGGTGGTAGAAGGCCTGCAGTTCGATCGCGGTTTCCTGTCACCGTATTTCATCAATGACAACGAGCGCCAGAGCGCGGTTCTCGAGGATGCGGCGATCCTGCTGGTCGACAAGCGGCTGTCTTCGCTCAAGGACCTGCTGCCTTTGCTCGAGGAAGTCGTCAAGGCTGGTCGGCCCTTGTTGGTGATCGCCGAGGATATCGACAGCGACGCGCTGGCGGCACTGGTGATCAATACCATCCGCGGAGCCATCAAGACCTGCGCTGTCAAGGCGCCGGGATTTGGCGATCGCCGCAAGGAAATGCTGCAGGACATTGCCATCCTCGCCGGAACAACCGTGATCAGCGACGATCTCGGGCTTGCCTTGTCCAAGGCGACCCTGGCCGACCTCGGACGGGCCAAACGCGTGGAAGTGGGAAAAGACAGTACGACGCTGATCGGCGGCGCCGGTAGTGAGCAGGCGATCCGCGACCGGATCGCGGCGATCCGCAGGGAGAAGGAGCTGGCCAGCAGTGAATACGACCGTGAAAAACTGGATGAACGGGCGGCCAAATTGTCGGGAGGCGTGGCGCTGATCAAGGTCGGCGCCGCAACGGAAACCGAATTGAAGGAACGCA
>JBFJZP010000241.1:0-5238 GCA_041622095.1 Burkholderiaceae bacterium
CGGTTGCGCGGCGGCTCGTCGTTGACCCGGTTGCCGTCGATTACGACGTCGCCGCCGCTGATCGACTCCAGTCCCGCGATCAAGCGCAGCAGCGTCGACTTGCCGCAGCCGCTGGGGCCGACGAAGACGACGAACTCGCCGTGTTCGATGTGCAGGTCGACGCCGTGGATGACGTTCGTCTTGCCGTCATAGGATTTGACGACGTTCTGCAGTTCGACCGATGCCATCGTGTTGTCTCTTGTCGTGGTGGTGGGGAACAGGCTGCGCGCGGCTCAGTCGATCCTGGCGCCGCAAGCGGGCGTGGTGACGGTGCTGCACCGCTTGGAGCGGCAGCTCAAACCAATGAAGTGCATCGAAGGCATCGCAAGCGTGCCCACCGGGCAGCCGACCGGCTGGTTCTGGCGTGCGGGCAGGGTCATGCTGGGTTTGTCCACGGCTTGTCCGGATTCAGAAGATGACGGGTTCGGGCGTGGGCTGCGTGCCCTGCAGGAAATCGAAGTCGCAGCCTTCGTGTGCCTGCGTGACATGCTGCTGGTACAGCTTCGTGAAGCCGCGCTGAAACGGCTGCACCGGAGCGGTCCAGGCGGCACGCCTGCGCGCCAGTTCGGCCTCGGGCACCTCCATGCGCAGGCTGCGCGCGGCGACGTCGAGCACGATGGTGTCGCCGGTCTGCACCAGCGCCAGCGGTCCGCCGACCGCGCTCTCGGGCGAGATGTGCAGCACGCAGGTGCCATAGTGCGTGCCGCTCATGCGCGCATCGGACAGGCGCAGCATGTCGCGCACGCCGGCCTTGAGCAGTTTCTTCGGGATCGGCAGGTTGCCCCACTCCGGCATGCCTGGCGCGCCGACCGGCCCGGCGTTGCGCAGTACCAGCACCGTGTTTTCATCGCAGTCCAGGTCAGGGTCGGCGATCGCGGCGAGCATCTGCGGCTGGTTGTCGAACACCAGGGCCTTGCCGCTGTGCTGCAGCAGGCGGGCGCTTGCCGCGCTCGGCTTGATGACAGCGCCTTCGGGCGCGAGATTGCCGCGCAGCACCGCCAGCGCGCCGGCGTCGCTGATCGGCTGATCGAGCGGACGGATGACTTGCGCATCGCGCACCTCGGCCTGCGCGATGCTGTCGCCGATGCTGCGGCCGTTGACCGTCAGCTCTGTTTCCGACAGCAGGGTGCGGATCTGCAGCATCAGGGCCGGCAGCCCGCCGGCATAGTAGAAGTCTTCCATCAGCCGGTCGCCGCTGGGAAACAGGTTGGCCAGAACCGGCACCTTGCGCGCCGTCGCGTCCAGGTCGGCGAGTGTCAGGTCGACGCCGGCACGGCGCGCCATCGCAATGATGTGTACTGCGGCATTGGTCGAACCGCCCAGCGCCATCTGCACCGCCACCGCGTTCATGAAGCTGCCGCGCGTGAGCAAGCGCGAAGGTTTGAGGTCTTCCCACACCATCGCGACGATGCGTTCGCCGCAGTCGGTGGCCATGCGGGTGTGGGCCGAGTCCATCGCCGGTATCGAACTGGCACCGGGCAACGTGAAGCCCAGCGCCTCGGTCATGCCGGTCATCGTCGACGCGGTGCCCATCGTGTTGCAGGTGCCGGGCGCGCGTGTCATGCGGGACTCCAGGCGTTGCCATTCGCGCGCATCGATGTTGCCAGCCTGGTATTCGTCCCAGAACATGCGCGTGTGCGTGCCGGCGCCAACGGTGCGCGAGACACCCGCTTGCACATGGCGGTCGTTGAGCATCGGACCGGCCGGGCAGAAGATCGTCGGAATGTCCATGCTGATGGCGCCCATCAGCGTGCCCGGTGTGGTCTTGTCGCAGCCGGCCATCAGCACGGCGCCGTCGCAGGGCAGGCTGCGCAGCAGTTCCTCGACCTCCATCGCCAGGAAGTTGCGGTACAGCATGGTCGTCGGCTTGACCATCACCTCGCCCAGGCTCATCGCCGGCAACTCGACCGGAAACCCCCCGGCGAGCAGAATCCCGCGCTTGACCGACTCGGCGCGCTCGCGCAGGTGGGCGTGGCATGGCGAGAGGTCGCTCCAGGTGTTGATGATCGCAATGATGGGGCGCTCCATCACGTCTTCGCGGCGTACCCCCTGCTGCTGCATGCGCTGGCGGTGGGCAAATCCGCGCATGCCGGCGTCGGCGAACCAGCGCCGGCTGCGCAATTGCTCCAAGGTCTTGCGAATGGGTGTTTTCACGGATGGTTGCGACAGCTGTTAGCGCTAACATTAATCCCATGAAAACTGCTTGTCATCATGGCAAACCCTGAGATGTCATCCATACGACCCGCTGAACTGCAGGCGCCGAAGCCGCGTGCGCGCGGGATCGGGCGCGGGCTCGGGCGCGTCACGCAGGCCGCCGTGGCCGAACTGGCCGGCGTGACGACGATGACGGTGTCGCGTTTCCTGCGTTCGCCGGAGCAGGTCGCTGGCGAGACCGCCGACAAGATACGCGCGGCCTTGGCGCAGACCGGCTACACGCCGAACAAACACGCCGGCATGCTGGCCGGAGGGAGGTCGAGCATCGTCGCGGTGATTGTGCCGAGTATTGCCAGCGCGACCTTCTCCGGTACGGTGCAGGCGCTCAGCGACGGACTGCAGGCACATGAACTCGAACTGCTGCTGGCGGCCACCAATTACGACCCGGCGCGCGAGGAGCAGCAGATCCGTGCGGTGCTGGCCTGGTCGCCGTCGGCGCTGGTGGTGACCGGACGCACGCACACGCCGGCGGCGACCGCATTGTTGCGCCAGGCCCAGGCCTCCGGCATGCCGGTGGTGCGCATCTGGGATGTCGACGCGCGGGACACCGAATTCGTGCAGATCGGTTTCAGCCACACGCGGGTGGGCGAACTGATGGCGCGCCATCTATTGTCACTGGGTCATGACGACCTGGTCTACGTCGACAACAGCGTGCCGCAGGACCTGCGCGCCCACGAGCGCGGCAAGGCTTTCATGCGCGTCGCGCACAAGGCCAGGGTTCAGACACGGTTGGTTGCGATGCCCCCACTGGAACCGATGGCCGCCGGCCGCGCCGTGCTGCAGCAATTGATCGACGAGGGCCTGCCTCGGGCCATCGCCTTCTCCAGCGACTTCCCCGCCGCCGGTGCCTGGTTACTGGCGCGCGAGGCCGGCATTGCCGTGCCAGGGCAGCTGGCGATGATGGGATTCGGCGACTACCCGATCGCGGCGCAGCTCGGCTCCGGGTTGACCACGGTGAGCGTCGACCGCGAGTCGCTGGGCACGATCTGCGCGCAGCAGATGCTGGCCATGTTGTACCCGGACACGGAGAACCCGGTGGGGCCGCAGCAGCGGGAAATCAAGCCGCGGATCGTGGAGCGGGGCAGCACATGAATGGCGCTGGCCAGCCTCCGATCGCCCGCCTGCGCGCTGACTGAGGCACCAGGCGACGAGAGGGTTGCACACCGCTCGGATCGGACGATGCAGGCTGGCCGCGCCGCCAGCGCCGGTTCGTTCTCAGGGCGCTTGACGCGCGAATGCGGCCTCGGTGCGTTCGCGTCCGAGGGCGATCAACTCTTCGGCGCGCCAGAATTCGAAGAAGCCGCAGGCGTTGCGCGGAATGTCGACGGTCACGTCCGGCGTGTATGTCGACAGGCGCAGCTGCGCAATCGTGTCCTGCATCGCCTGCATGGACAGGAACGCGACGTCGAGCAGGCCGTGCCGGGGCGTGGTGTCCGCGCGTCCCGGTTGCAGGCCGTCGATGAAGCGCGCGATACGCGTGCGGTAGCTGTTGTCGTCGATCAGCGACGCGCTGACCTGGGGCGGCTCACTCGCCTGCGCAGGGCCGCTCAGGTTCACCACCACTTTCAGGTCGGTGTGATCCTCGAGCGTGGGTGCGATCGGCACGGGATTGACGAGCGCACCATCGAGCAGCATCCGGTCTTGATGCAGGAATGGCGTGAATACCATCGGTGTGGCGATCGACGCCCTGATGGCATCGAACAGCCGGCCTTCGCGCAGCCAGACTTCCTGCCGGGTGTTCAGGTCGGTGGCCACCGCCGTGAAGGCAATAGGAAGTTCCTCGATCGCGCAGTCGCCGATCAGTTCGCGCAACACGCCGATGATGCGCTCGCCCTTGAACAGCCCCGGCCTGCCGATGGTCGGATCCAGCAGGCGCAGCACCTGCATGCGCTCGAGTGCCAACACCCATTCGGCGTACACCTCCAGCTTGTGCGTGGCGTAGATGCCGCCGACGAGGGCTCCGATGGAGGACCCGGCAATGGAATCGATACGGTAGCCGTTCTCGGTCAGCCACTGGATCACGCCGATATGGGCCAGGCCGCGCGCGCCGCCGCTGCCCAGGACGAGAGAGACGGTGGTTGGATTTTCGGACATGCGTGCAACAGATGGTCAGGTAGCCATGATTTTCGCCGCAGGCACGGACAAACCACCAGCCGCGACGATGGTTCATGCCGCTCCCATCGGACGAAAGGGCTCCCGGGCGATCGGAGCCGGATCGGTCGATGCCCGGCAGGCAAGGCCTGCATCAGCCCGATTTGCCGGCCAGGGCCGTCAGACGTCGCCGGGTTCAGGCTCCCGCCAGGCCCAGTTTTTCCAACTGCGCCACCATCGCATCTGCCACCTGCAACCCGTCCTTGGCTGCCTTGCGTTCCAGCACCAGGCGCCGCGCCCCGGCCAGGCGCACGCCGTCGTCGCGCAGCATCTCGGTGATCACGGTTTCCATGCGCTCGTAATATGCATCGGTTCCGGCCAATGCGCCCGGGTCGATGACGATGAAGGCCTGGCCGATACGCGGCTGGTTGCCCTCGTCGACAAAAAACGAGCTGGCCTCGAAACCGAACTGCGCGCCGATGACGGCGGTCACCAGCAACTCGACCATCAGCGCCAGCATCGCACCCTTGGGGCTGGTCGCGGCGCCGACCGGCAACATCGAGCCCATCATGCCTTTTTGCGGATCGGTCGTCGGTTCGCCGTCGGCGTCCAGCGCCCAGCCTGGCGGGATGGACTTGCCTTCCTTGGCCGCCACCATGAGTTTGCCGCGGGCGACTTCGCTCAGCGACAAGTCGATCATCAGCGGGTCGCCGTTGCGCCGCGGGAAGATCGCCGCGACCGGATTGGTGCCGAACACCGGATGTTTTCCACCGGCAGCCGGCATGGCGGCCGGCGAGTTGGCGAATGCGAGTGCGACCATGCCGGCCTGCGCAACCGGCCGCAGGTGGTCGACCATGACCCCCGCATGGTGGCTGTTGGTGACGCCGGCGAAAC
>JBFJZP010000242.1:0-5234 GCA_041622095.1 Burkholderiaceae bacterium
CTGAGCAGCCCGTTGCCGGACAGGTAACCCCAGACCGCGTTACCGGATACGCCGCGGGCGGCGCCACCGGCGGCCAGCAGGTTGACAAAGGGCGTGCCATCGGTGTGCAGTACATGGCAATCTGCATCGATGTCGAGGCCACCCTGGGTATGGAACAAGGCCCCGGTCACCTTGACGGCATGATAGGGTGCCTGCAGGACCCGTTGGAAGCTGCGACCGAGGCTGTCCACCTGGCCGGGCTTCACGGCTGCCAGGGTGTCGCGCAGCGTCGGCACCTCGCACCCGATCAGCGCAGCCAGCGCCTCGACGTCGGCCAGGGTCTTGACCGCCCCGGTCTTCTCCAGTTCGACGAAATCCGGGAATCCACGCGCCATGTCCAGCAAGTCGCCATCGAACACGTTCCAGGCCACGCCGCCGGGCTGCGCCAGCACATGTACCGCAGCCTCGGAGTATCCCTGGGTTTCGTCGTGGAAGCGCATACCGCGGGCATTGATCTGTACCCCGCCCTGCATCATCATGGCCCAGCTCATCAGCGCGCCTTGCGGTGTTGCCCAGGAACCATGGCCCTGGTAACCACCCAGATCGGCCAGCCGGGCGTCGATCTGACGCGCCCACTGGATCGCGCTGCCGTCGTTGCCGACATGGCCGCCAAACGTCGCCTCGCGCATCTCGGGCAGCAACTCGCGCACCATCTGCGGATTGCCGCCAAAGCCGTTGCAGGCCAGCAGCAATACGTCGCACCGCAATTGCTCCACCCGGCCATCGGGCCGGGTGTATCCGACACCCCGGACACAGTCGTCTCCGTCCAGGTACAAGACCCGCACCACCGCTTCGGTAAGGATGTCGGCCCCCGCGGCCTGGGCGGTGCGCTCCAGGCTGGCCATCAACGCGGCGCCGGTTCGCTCGGGTACGGCATGCATGCGCCGCGCCCGGTGTCCCGGATACAGGAAACCGTCGAGCACCTCGAACACGATGCCGCGCTGCTCCAGCGCGTCGATGGCCTGCGCCACCGCAGCGGTGTAGGCGTCAACCAGATGCTGGGCCGCGTCGCCGTGTGCCTTGGCCTGCACGTCCTGGGCGAAGGTCTCGCGCGAATCGACGATGCCCAGTGAGCGCTGCAGCCGCGTCTGGGCCGCAGGAATGAAGCCCGAAGACAAGGCCGTCGAGCCGCTGGGCCGGGCATCGCGTTCGAGCAATACACAGTCGACACCACGCGCACGCAAACCGATCGCAGCGGTCAGGCCGCAGGCGCCGGCACCGACGATCACTACCGGCACATGGGGGGTATCCAAGGGCAATGCATCACGTTGGACGCTCGGGGACATCATCGGCAGGCTCCTGAGGGATGAATGAGGACATACCCGGCCCCATGCGCAATGGCTCGGGCATTCGGTTCGCGCTCCGGACCCATGCTCATGCACTGCGTCCCATGCGCTGGCGCAACTGGTTCAACAAGCCGCCGGCGGCCACCATGTCGAGCAGGAACGCCGGAATCGGCTCACACGGCAGCACCACACCGGCGGCACTTGTGACCGTCAATGCCTGCAGGTCGAGCGTGATGGATTCACCATCGAACAGTTCGCCGGCCCGGGCACAGGTCAGCACCAGCAGGCCAAGGTTGAAGGCATTGCGGAAATACAGGCCGCTGTAGGAGGGCGCGATCACCGCCCGCACACCCAGGTGCACCAGCGCGGCCGCGGCCTGCTCGCGCGAGGAACCGATGCCGAAATTGGCGCCTGCCACGAGCACGTCTCCCGGGCGTACCTGGGCGGCGAATTCCGGTCGCACAGCCTCCAGGCAATGCGGCGCGATGCCCTCGATGCCCAGCTTCATGTAGGCGCCGGGCGCCAGCACATCGGTATCGATGTCGTCGCCGAATTTCCAGACCCGGTGCCGGGTTGCCGCGATGGTCTTGTGCGCTTTCATTGCAGCATCTCCCGCGGGTCGGTGATGCGCCCGCGCAAGGCCGATGCCGCCACCGTATAGGGCGAGGCCAGGTAGACCTGCGCAGTAGCCGATCCCATGCGCCCCTTGAAATTGCGCGCCGTGGTGGCGATGACGTTGGCGCCATCCGGGATGCTGCCGCCATAACCGGAGCAGGCGCCACAGGCCGTGGGCAATACCTCGGCGCCGGCATCGCGCAGCACGCCCATCACGCCCTCCTGCTCGGCCTGCTGCTGGTCGTGCTGGCTGGCCGGCGCCACCATCAGGCGCATGCCCGAAGGCACCACGTGACCGCGGAGCACACTGGCCGCGGCACGCAGGTCGTCGAGCTTGGCACCGGTGCACGCGCCGATATAGGCGACCTGCACCGCCACGCCGGCAAACGACTCCACGCCGCGGGTATTGGCCGGGCTGTGCGGCGCCGCCACCTGCGGCGACAGAGTCGCCGCGTCGAAGACATGGTCCACCGTGGTCGCTCCCGCATCGGTGCACCAACCGGACACATCGTCCACGACAACGCCGCGCTCTGCCAGCCAGGCCTGTGTCGTCTCGTCGGGCGCGATCAGCCCGACCTGGGCGCCCATCTCGGCACTCATGTTGGACATCGTCATGCGCTCCTGCATCGACAAGGCCTGCACCGCGTCGCCGCAGAACTCCACGGCCTGGTACTGGCCGCCGTTCATGCCGAAACGCCCGACCATGTGCAACACCATGTCCTTGGCGGTGAGCCCCGGCGGCAGCTGGTTGTTCCAGAGCATGCGCAAGGTCCGGGGCACCCGCACCCACAACTGCCCGGTGACGACGACACCGAGCATCTCGGTGGCGCCGATGCCGAACATGTAGGCGCCGAACGCGCCGCCGGTGGGCGAATGCGAGTCGCCTCCGACGCAGAACATGCCGGGCCGGATATGCCCCTTCTGCGGCAGCACCACATGGCAGATGCCGATGCTGTCATAGACATGTGGCAGATCCTGTTCCCGCGCCCAATCGCGCGCGATGCGCACGATGCGGCGCGACTCGTCATCCTGCTCCGGCACGTAGTGGTCCATCACCAGCACCACCTTGGACTTGTCCCAGATGGTGGCGCCGAGTTCCTCGAGCATGGGCTTGAGGCGGCGTGGCCCCGACGAGTCATGGAACATCGCCAGGTCGACCTGGCAGTTGACGATCTCGCCGACTTCAACATGGGGCCGCCCTGCGGCACGGGCAATCAGCTTCTGCGCCAATGTGCGTGGGGTATGGTTTGCTTGCATCATGTCATTCCTGTGGCATTGCCGGTTGCGCAGGCGCGCGAGGTTCACTCCGACAGACTCTCCTTGACCGAAATGCGTGCGTCCACGCTGCCGACCTGCGACACGTCCATCTGGTATTCGTACCGGTCCGGGCGATACAGGCCGTGCAGCCATTGCACCGGCCGATCGTTCACGTCGAACACCAGCCGGTTCACGGCCAGCAGGGCGGTGCCCACGGCCACGCCCAGTTCCCGGGCCACCGACGCGTCGGCCTGCCGCGCCGAGACAGTCTGCTGCGCCCGACCCATCTCGACGCCGGTCTCCTCGATCAGCCGCAGGATGGGCTTGCGCAGCAAGTCCTTGCGTCCGAATCGCTGCGCCAGTTCGTCCGGAACATAGGTGGTGATGTGCGACACCGGCCCCAGTTTGGAGCTGCGCCGGCGCACTGCTTTCTGCACCATGGAGCCGAACGGAATCTGCAAGGCGTCGGCCACGGCGTGCGACGCATGGATGGTGCGCACTTCGATCACCTTGACCGAGGTGCGCAGGCTCATGCTGACGATGTTCTCCAGCAGTCCGCTCATGCCTTTGCCACCCCGGCGTCGGCCTGCCTGGAACTTGTCGCCGGGCGACACCACCCCGGCTGGCGCCGGGTGGGTTCCACGACCGGCGCGGCGGATGATCAGGCCTTCGCCGGCCAGTTGCTCCAGCGCACGGCGTACGGTCACGCGGCCGGCGCCGAACTCCTTGCTCAGCACCATCTCGGGCGGCAGGCCCTCGGCAAACCGCCCTTCCTGCAATTGTTCGCGCAGCACCAGGTAGATCTGGTGGTATTTGGGTAGGGGAAGAACTGTGGCCATGCCGTATTCTCAGTGAACGATGCGACCGTCCAGCTCCACCGCGTCGACCCGGAACAACGCGTCGAGCGGTGCTTCGCGCATGACGTGGTACAGCACGAACCGGTAGGCCGCATGGGCGTCGATCTCACTGGGCGTGAAAGCAAACGCCAGGTTGCCACCGCTTGTCTTGCGCCCCGGGTAGGCATGGTGCAACAGGTTCTGCTTGAATACCCCGGCGGCCGTGCGCGCCAACGCTGCCTGCGGAGCGATGAATTCGAGCACCAGCCCGGCTTCGTGCGTGGCCTGCTGCTCTGGCGCCAGCCTGCACACCGCACCCTGGCCGTAGACATGCGGATGCAGTTGCCAGTCGCCGGGCACCAGCGCCCGCACCCGCTGCTCGACCGTGGCGAGCACTTGCGGCAATACACGCAGCAGCAACGGGTCTGCGACACCGGCCAGCAGCACCACACGTTCGCCAAGCCAGCACGCCCCCTCGACCTTCAGGCTGGGTTTGTCACGAGGCACGAAGCGGGCTCCGTGCACGCGGGTGCGAGGGACATCGAGGGCCTCGTATCGCGCGTCGTGCAGCATCAGGCTGCCACCCGGTTCCTCGACCTGCAGCGGATCGGCTTGTTCGTACATGGCATGGGCCGCCACCGAGGCCGGCGTGGCGTGTGCGTCCGGATGCATGCTCTCCAGCGTGAAAGCTCCGGACGTCAGTTCGGCCAGCATCGCGTCGCGGCCACCGGGGCGGCAACACAGCGACGTGCATTCGATGATCTTGGCCATGTGCAGGCAAAGGCCCATCGGATATCCGAGCATCGCCGGCAATGTGGCGAATACCGCGGTGTCGCAGGCGCGCCCTGCGATCACCACGTCCGGATCCAGCGCCAGCGCCCGCTCGAAGGTTTCGGTTCCGCACTGGCCGACGATGTGGCTGCAGGCCGCAATGCTCTCGGGCGACGGCGCATCGATGAGCCCGATCGGATCGAGCCGGCCATCGTGCAGCGCCGAGACCAGGTGCGCGGGCGCGATGTCGCTGCGGATCGTCGCCAGGCGCAGCCGCAGGCCGCGGCGTGACACGATGCGCTGCACGATGTCCAGCGTCGCATCCAGGTGGACTCCGGCACCCGCCGTCCCGGCACTGCCGATGATCAGCGGGACATCGGCCTCGCGCGCGGCGCACAACACCAGTTCGAGATCGCGTTCGACCATCGAC
>JBFJZP010000243.1:0-5233 GCA_041622095.1 Burkholderiaceae bacterium
GAAGAGAAGTTTCATGGTGTTCCTTTTGATCCTGTGGTTCCGGGGCCCATTGGCGGGGATGGCGGGTGTCGCGAGCCGTTTTCGCCCGAATTCCGGCGTCGCCGGTGTGAAAAACCGGCGGCAAGTGTAAAAAAATCCCGCGGACCGGCGCAAAAAACCCCTTGTCCGCTACCCGAGCCTACCTCTTGTTGGACAAAGTCCGCACAATACACCTCATGCCAAGCGTCAAATTGTCGATAAGCCCTCTTAAGGGTCCATCACGCGGACCTGAACGCAGGAACGATGTGAGTGTTTTCGAATCCGTCAGCGACGAGCAGCCGTACGATTTCCGTTCGGCACGCTTTTGCGCGGACGTGCAGACACTGGTGCGCACGACCGGCCGTTCGCTGGCGGCCTGCCGGCGGGACCTGTTCATTGCCGAAGGCGACATGGCGCAGGCCTTCGAATGGCTGGTTTGCGGCTACGACGCCTGTCCGGCCGATCCGGTCATCCACTGAGCGACCCGCGCGCGGCGCACTCAGCCGGGGTGGACCACCACCAGCCAGGCATTCGCCGGGCTCTTGCCGCTGTTGCGGATATGGTGCGGCCGGTCTGCCGCATAACGGGCGGTTTCGCCGGCCCTGACCCGTTGCACCAGCGCGTCGGAGCGCACTTCCAGGGTTCCGGACATCACGCTCAGGTGTTCCCGGGTTCCGGCCTCATGGGCCTGTGATTCGAGCACGCCGCCGGCCTGCACCGTCAACACATACCACTCGAACTGGCCGGCCAGGCTGATCGGCCCGAGGATGCGCAACTCGCACAAGCCGTCCGGGCTGCGGATCGCCGGTGCCGCATGCGCGCCCAGCAACTCGATCGACGCGGCACTCGCCGGTGGCGGGTTGCCCAGCAGATCGCCCATGGTCACGCCCAGCGCGTTGGCCAGGCGCCAGACCACGGCAACCGTGGGGTTGGCCTGCCCGCGCTCGATTTGTGACAACATGGACTTGGAAACCCCGGCCTTGCGGGACAAGGCCTCGAGCGACAGGCTGGCGGCCTGCCGCAGATCTGCCAGCGTGTCGCCGACACGGGGCGGCTCATCGGGAGTGGAAGCGGGGTTGCGTGGCTGCATGGACATTCGATATACTGCAAACAATTTCGATATATCGAACAGTGTTCGATATCCAGAATGCCGCATTGTGCCCCAGCCGCCTCGCCGAAGGAAATCCGATGACTGCAAATACCGACTTCTACACCCACCTGGCCCAGGAACTGCAGGGGATCCGCGACGCCGGCCTGTACAAGGGCGAGCGCATCATCGCCACGCCCCAGGGGGCCCATATCCGGACCGTGGCGCCGGATGGCACGAGCCGCGATGTGCTCAACATGTGCGCCAACAACTACCTGGGCCTGTCGTCCCACCCGGACGTGATTGCGGCCGCACATGAGGCGCTGCGCACGCATGGTTATGGCCTGAGTTCGGTGCGCTTCATCTGCGGCACACAGGACCTGCACAAGACCCTGGAGGCGCGGCTGTCGCGTTTTCTCGGCACCGAGGACACCATCCTGTATGCCGCGGCTTTCGATGCCAATGGCGGCCTGTTCGAGCCGCTGCTCGGCGAGCAGGATGCGGTGATCAGCGACGAGTTGAACCATGCCTCGATCATCGACGGCATCCGGCTGTGCAAGGCGAAACGGTATCGTTACAAGCACAACGACATGGCCGACCTGGCGCGTTGCCTGCAGCAGGCGGCCGCCGACGGCGCGCGCTTCAAGCTGGTGTTCACCGACGGCGTGTTCTCGATGGACGGAACCATCGCCCGGCTCGACACGATGCGGGCACTGTGCGATGAACACGATGCCTTGCTCGGCATCGACGAGTGCCACGCGAGTGGATTCGTCGGCGCGACCGGTCGCGGCACACATGAATACCGCGGCGTGTTCGGCAAGGTCGACATCATCACCGGCACGCTGGGCAAGGCACTCGGCGGTGCGTCCGGCGGCTTCACCAGCGCCCGGCGCGAGGTGGTCGAATTGCTGCGCCAGCGCTCGCGACCCTACCTTTTTTCCAACACGGTGGCGCCCAGCATCGTCGGCGCCTCGATTGCGGTGCTCGACCTGCTCGAAGCATCGACCGCCTTGCGCGACAAGCTGGCCGACAACACCGCCTGGTTCCGCGCCGCGATCCGCGCCGCCGGCTTCGACATCAAGGATGGTGAACACCCGATCGTGCCGATCATGGTGTACGACGCGGCGGCGGCGCAGAAACTGGCGGCACGCCTGCTGGAGCTGAGCATCTATGTCGTGGGATTCTTCTTCCCGGTCGTGCCCAAGGGCCAGGCGCGGATCCGGGTGCAGATCAGTGCGGTGCATGAGCGCGCCGACCTGGAGCAGGCGGTCGCGGCGTTCACCCAGGCCGGGCGCGAACTCGGCCTGCTCGAGCCGGGAGCCTGAGGTGTCCGGCAAGATCCTGATCATCGGTGCCAATGGCCAGATCGGCACCGAGTTGACGCATGCACTGGTGCAGCGGCATGGGCGTGCGGCGGTCGTCACCAGCGACCTGGCGCCGGACGGCCGGGTGCTTGGCGTGCGCCACGAGGCGCTCGACGCGACCGAGACCGGCGCGCTGACGGCCATCATCGAACGCCACCAGATCACGCAGGTCTACCTGCTCGCGGCGGCCTTGTCGGCGCGCGGCGAGCAACACCCGAAATGGGCCTGGGACCTGAACATGAAGAGCCTGATCGGCGTGCTCGAGCTGGCACGCACGCACAAGCTCGAGCGGGTGTTCTGGCCCAGTTCGATCGCGGCCTTCGGGCCGTCGACACCACGCGAGCAGACGCCGCAGAAAACCGTCATGGACCCGAGCACGGTCTATGGCATCTCCAAGCTCGCCGGCGAGGGCTGGTGTGCCTGGTACCACCGGGTGCATGGCGTGGACGTACGCTCGCTGCGCTACCCTGGCCTGATCAGCTGGAAGACCGCGCCGGGAGGTGGCACCACCGACTATGCGGTCGAGATATTCCATGCTGCACTCCAGCACGGGCACTACACCAGCTTCCTGGCCGCCGACACCGCGCTGCCGATGATGTACATGCCCGACGCGATCCGAGCCACGCTGGAGTTGATGGAGGCGCCGGCCGCCTCGGTGCGCGAACGGCAATCGTACAACCTGGCCGGCATCAGCTTCACGCCGCAGCAACTGGCCGCGGCCATCGCGCGCCAGCTGCCCGGTTTCACGCTGGACTGCGCGCCCGACTACCGCCAGGCGATTGCCGACAGCTGGCCGCGCTCGATCGACGATTCGGCGGCGCAGCGCGACTGGGGCTGGCGTGCGCAATACGACCTCGATGCGATGGTTGCCGACATGTTGCTGAACCTGCGCAACAGCCTGGGTCGGTCGCCCGGCTGAGCGCCGGCCGCAGGCCTTCAGCCGGCCGTGATCTCCACTACGCTGCGGCCGGGTTCGCTGGTCAGGCGCAGTGTCACGCCGATCGCCTGGGCACGTTGCTGCATCGACCGCAGGCCATTGCGGTGCGGCGCCTGTGTGTCGTAGCCGGTTCCGTTGTCGATGATCTGCAGGTGCATTCCGGCTCCGGTGTCGTCGATCGGGTTGGCCGCCACCCGCATCATCGTGGCCTGCGCATGCTGCAACACGTTGGAGAATGCCTCGTACAACATGAACTGCAATTGCCCCATGGCGCTGCTGTCGAGCCGGGCCAGGGGCTGGAGCTCCTCCACGTCCCATTGCAACTCGATGCCACATGCCTGGATACGCGACTCCAGCCGGTATCGGATGTTCGCCAGCAATGCACCGACATCGCCGGGCGGTACATGGATCGCGTCGATCGACAGCTTGAGATGGTCGAGCGAGTCGTGCAGCGTGTGCAGGATGTCGGCATGGGTGGCCCGGCCGGACTGCAGTTGCCGGATCGCGGTGCTGATGTGCGAGCCCACGCCGTCGTGCATGTCGCGCAGGATGCGGCTGCGTTCGGCCGAACGCTCCTGCTCGCGGGCGAGTTGCTCCAGGCGCGGATAGATCTGCTGCAGTTCCTGCTCCTTGCGCATCACATGGTGTTCCATGTTCACCAGCAGGTCGCGTGCCTGGGTGGTTGCGTCGCGCAAGCGCGCCAGCACGATGTATCCCAGCGCCAGGCCGAACAGCAGGGAGCTGTAGCGCAGCAGCGTATTGCCGCCGTAGTTCTCGGACATGCGAAAGACCAGCAGATCGCGCAGTCCCACCACGATGTTGATCAGCAGGACAAAGGCGATGGCCTTCTGGCGCAGCGTCTGCACGCGGGTGCCGAGCAGAAAACTCAGCAGGAATCCGGCCGAGGTGACACCCAGCGTCGCGTACAACACCGTCAACATGGCGGGGTGCCCGAGTTGCATGGCGCCATATGCTGCCAGCACCGCCCCGGCCAGCAACATGCCCAACCAGCGCTGCAACCAGCGAACGCCGGCCCAGTCGCGCCAGGCGGCGAGTTCGATGCAGAACAACATCATGCTGCACACCCACATCGTCAGCGCGAGCACGGTCAACATGCCCCACCCGGGCCAGCTGATCGGCGGATTCTCGATCAGTGTATCGGCCACACGCAGCGTCCATGACAACTCGGCCAGGCCGGCATAAAGGTACAAGGGGTCGCGCCGCGATCGACCGTCCGCCGTGCGCTCGACCTGTGTCAGCCACAAGGCCAGCGCGATCAGCGCGACCAGCAGGTTGGCGATCACCACCACGTTGGATCCGGTGATGCGCCAGGCATGGTCGTCGGTGTACAGCGGCCGGATCATCGACTCCGGCCCCAGCGTGATCATGCCCAGTCCGGCACGTCGCCCCATGTCGGCGCGGATCTGGATACGGATCAGGTTGTCGGGCTGCAGCAGCGCCCGGGGAATCTCGACCCATCGCGGTGCCTTGGCGAAATCCGCGCCGTTGCCCTGCCGCAGGTCACCCTTGTGTTGCAACAGATTGCCGTTGAGCCAGATGGCATAGGCGTTGCCGATCCAGGGCAGGTACAAGGCGTGGGTTTCGTTGCTGGGATGGTCGAACGGAAAGCGCAATTCGAACACCGCCGTACCGGAGCGTCCCGGATGTCTGCGGTCCCAGTGATAGGGCAGGGACACGTCGTGTATTTCGGGCGGCGCGGCACCCACTGTGCGCTCCACCCGCGCATCGCGCAGCAGCCGGATCGGATCCTGCGCCAGTGCGGGCGAGCACGCCAGCAACAGGACCAGCAGTGTGGCCAGTAGCCAC
>JBFJZP010000244.1:0-5228 GCA_041622095.1 Burkholderiaceae bacterium
GCCGAGGAAATATTGATGATGCGTCCACCGAGGAAGGTACCCGGCGCGGCGCCGACCGCGCGCGCCAGCATGCGCTTGGCGACCTCCTGCGCGGTGAAGAATGCGCCCTTGACGTTCGTGTCGAATATGAAGTCGTAGTCGCCCTCGCCGACATCCTGCAGCCGCTGCGTGGTGCTGACGCCGGAGTTGTTGACCAGGATGTCGATCGATCCGACCTCGGTCTCGGCATGTGCGACGGCGGACTTGATCGAGTCATGGTCGGTCACGTCCAGTTCGACCACATGCGCGTCGCCGCCGGCGGCCTCGATCTGGGCCCGCAGCTCCTTGAGTTTCTCCAGCCGCCGACTGGCGAGCACGACGGCCGCGCCGGCGCTGGCCAGAGTCCGGGCGAACTGGGCGCCGAGGCCGCCGGACGCACCGGTGACAAAGGCCACGCGGCCGGACAAGTCGATGCTGTAAGCCATATGCTTTCTCCTCTGTAGCGTCAATGAATCGATTATGGGCGGTCGGCCGCCGACGCCGCATAAAATCGCGCTGCATAGGCGACACCTTCATCGAACCATCCGAAAGCCCAGACAATGACCTCTGAAGAAATCCTCGCGCAACACGGCCCCCGGGAAGCCATGGAATATGACGTGGTCGTCGTCGGTGGTGGCCCTGCGGGTCTGGCCACCGCGATCCACCTCAAGCAGCTGGCCGCGGCCGCCGAGAAGGAACTTTCGGTGGTGGTGCTGGAAAAAGGCTCCGAGCCCGGCGCGCACATCCTGTCCGGCGCGATCATGGACCCGAAGGCCTTGACCGAGCTGATCCCGGACTGGAAGGAACGCGGCGCGCCGCTGACCCAGCCGGTGACCGACGATGCGATGGTCTTCCTGGGCGAGGAATCCTCGTTCCGCACACCGAATTTCCTGCTGCCCGGCTGCCTGCAGAACCATGGCAACTACATCGTCAGCCTGGGCTCGGTGACACGCTGGATGGCCGAGCAGGCCGAGGCGCTCGGTGTGGAGATCTTCCCCGGCTTCCCCGCCGCCGAGGTGTTGTTCAACGAGGACGGCTCCGTCAAGGGCGTGGCCACCGGCAACATGGGTGTCGACAAGGACGGCAAGCCGGGCGACGGTTTCCAGCTGGGCATGGAGCTGCATGCCAAGTACACCGTGTTTGCCGAAGGCGCGCGGGGCCACCTGGGCAAGCAGATGATTGCCCACTTCAAGCTCGACGCCGACAGCGATCCGCAAACCTACGGCCTGGGCATCAAGGAGCTGTGGGAGATCGATCCGAAGCGCCATGAGCCAGGATTCGTGTTGCACACTGCCGGCTGGCCGATGGACAACGATACCTACGGCGGCGCCTTTCTCTACCATTTCGACGACAACAAGGTCGCGCTGGGCTTCATCACCGGCCTGGACTATGCCAACCCCTACCTGAGCCCGTTCGAGGAATTCCAGCGCTGGAAGACCCATCCGAACATCCGTTATTACCTCGAAGGCGACGAGGCCAAGGGCATCAAGCCGGGCAAACGCCTGGGTTATGGCGCGCGGGCGATCACCGCCGGCGGCTTGCTCAGCCTGCCCAAGACCATATTCCCGGGCGGCGCGCTGGTCGGTTGCGACGCCGGCTACCTGAACGTCAGCCGCATCAAGGGCAGCCATGCCGCGATCAAGACCGGCATGCTGGCTGCGCAGGCCGCATTCGATGCGATCGGCGAGGGTCGCCAGCACGACGAACTCGAAGCCTATCCCGAGGCGTTCGAGAAAAGCTGGCTGTATGCCGAGCTGAACAAGGCGCGCAATTTCAAGACCTGGTTCAAGAAGGGCCTGACCGTGGCCACGGTGATGAACGGCATCGAGCAGTTCGTGTTGCGCGGCAACGTGCCCTGGACCCTGCACCGCGACAAGCCCGACCATGTCTACCTCAAGCCGGCGTCCGAATGCAAGCCGATCGCGTATCCCAAGCCGGACGGCAAGCTGACCTTCGACCGCCTGTCCAGCGTCTTCATCAGCAATACCAACCATGAAGAACAGCAGCCGGCGCACCTGACGCTGCGCGACGCGTCGGTTCCGGTCAATATCAACCTGCGCAACTACGCCGGTCCGGAGGCGCGTTACTGCCCGGCCGGCGTCTACGAGTTCGTCAAGAACGACGACAACACCGACCGGTTGCAGATCAACGCGCAGAACTGCGTGCATTGCAAGACCTGCGACATCAAGGATCCGACGCAGAACATCGTCTGGGTCACGCCGGAAGGCGGCGGCGGCCCGAACTACGCCGGCATGTAGACGGTGGTCGCCGCGGCGGCTGCGCCGGCGTTGCGGCGGTCGCCCGGATCGACTCCGGGCTTGGCCGCCGAGCCAGGCGCAGGTCGCTGCAGGGATCTTTTGCGTCCGCTTCAAGCCAGCAGAAATTCCGAGGATACAATTTGCCTCGTCAGGAGAGAGCCTTCCCCGAGAAGGCCGCCGAAGGCGCATGCCGGCTGATTGCAGCCGGCTGAACGCTCAGGCAAAAGGACTGGCAAGCGCCTGCCGATAGCGATATCGCGAGCGTTTCCCCACTGGAGAGAGGTTGCCCATCGTCTGGCAACCCACCGAAGGAGCAAGTCACTGCAGCCGCCAACCGGGTTGGACTGTGGTGGTGAATCTCTCAGGTACCACGGACAGCGGGGCAGCCCATGGATATGCCATGGTTGTCCAATGCTCCGGGAGATCGTGCTTGCCTACCTCTGCAGAAACCCTGATCCAAACACCCTTGCACGCCTTGCATCTGGCGCTCGGCGCGCGCATGGTGCCGTTTGCCGGTTATGCGATGCCGGTCCAGTACCCGAGCGGCGTGATGGCAGAACACCAGCACACACGCACCGCGGCCGGCCTGTTCGACGTGTCCCACATGGGCCAGCTGCGCCTGCGCGGCGCCGAGGCGGCCGCAGCGCTGGAGTCGCTGATTCCAATGGACGTGATCGACCTGCCGGTCGGCAAGCAGCGTTACGGCCTGCTGCTCAACGACGCCGGCGGCATCATCGACGACCTGATGTTCGTCAACCGGGACCTGGCCAACGGCGGCGACCTGTTCATCGTGGTCAACGGCGCCTGCAAGGTCGCCGACCTGGCCCACATCACCCAGCGCATCGGCCAGCGTTGCGAAGTCATTGCCTGCCCCGAACGCGCATTGCTTGCGCTGCAGGGACCGCAGGCGGTCGACGTGATGGCGCGCCTGGCACCGGGCAGCGAACGCCTGCACTTCATGACCGGCGCCGAATTCAGCATTCCAACCGACACCACGCCGATCGCGATCTATGCGACCCGCAGCGGTTATACCGGCGAGGACGGATTCGAGATCTCGGTACACCAGGACCAGGCCGAGGCGCTGGCACGCCTGCTGCTGGCCGAGCCGCAGGTCAAGCCGATAGGCCTGGGCGCGCGCAACTCGCTGCGCCTGGAAGCCGGCCTGTGCCTGTACGGCAACGACCTGGACGCCACCACGACGCCGGTCGAAGCCCAGCTGAACTGGGCGATCCAGAAGGTCCGGCGCAACGGCGGTGCCCGTGCCGGCGGATTCCCCGGCGCCGATATCGTGCTGGCCCAACTCGACGGCGGCGCCTCCGCGCCCGGGCGCAAACGGGTCGGCCTGCAGGCACTCGAACGGGTTCCGGTTCGTGAACACACGGTATTGCAGGACAGCGCCGGCCAACCGGTCGGCGAGGTCACCAGCGGCCTGCTGGGGCCGACGATCAACACGCCGGTGGCGATGGCCTATGTGCGCAGCGAACACGCGGTTCCCGGCACCCGGCTCGACGCGCTGGTGCGCGGCAAATGCGTTCCGATGGAAGTGGTATCCATGCCCTTCGTACCCACCCGTTATTACCGCGGCTGAGCAGAGCGCCCAGCGCATTGCCGGCCAACCTACACAAGATTTCCGACTCACCAACCCAGGAGAAACCCATGGCTATCAAATACACCGAAGACCACGAATGGCTCAAGGTCGAAGGCGGCATCGCCACCGTCGGCATCACCCACCACGCTCAGGACGCACTGGGCGACGTGGTGTTTGTCGACCTGCCGGAAGTCGGCAAGTCGATGAACGCCAAGGACATTGCCGGCGTCGTGGAGTCGGTCAAGGCTGCGGCCGACGTGTACATGCCGGTCAATGGCGAGATCACCGAAGTCAACGAAGACCTGCGTGCCGACCCGTCGCTGGCGAACTCCGACCCGCTGGGTGCCGGCTGGTTCTTCAAGGTCAAGCTGTCGGACCCGGCACAGATCGACGCGCTGATGGACGAAACCGCCTACGGGGCGTTCTCGGCCAGCGCCTGAACGCCAACACGCCACCACCACGGGCTGCGCCGCGCAGCGTGGCGCAACCCGTCACGCCGGCCTGAACGGCCGCACCACTTCCACAACCCGATCGAGACCGACATGCCGATGCCCTCCACCCCCTCGTTGGACGCGCTGGAAAACCAGCACGAGTTTCTCAGCCGCCATATCGGCATCAGTGCCGACGACGAAGCCTTCATGTTGACCACGGTTGGCGCGGCGTCGCGTCGTGCCCTGGTCGACGGCATCGTGCCGCGTTCGATTGCGCGCAGCTCGCGCATGGCGATTCCGCCGGCCATCACCGAGGCCGCGGCGCTGGCCGAGATCCGGACGATCGCCGGGCGCAACCAGCTGTTTCGCAACTTCATCGGCCAGGGTTATTACGGCACCCACACCCCGGCTGTCATCCTGCGCAACGTGCTGGAGAACCCGGCCTGGTACACCGCCTACACGCCCTACCAGGCCGAAATCTCGCAAGGCCGGCTGGAGGCCTTGATCAATTTCCAGACCATGGTCTGCGACCTGACCGGCATGGCGATCGCCAACGCGTCGATGCTGGACGAGGCCACCGCAGCCGCCGAGGCGATGACGCTGGCCCGGCGCAGCGTGCGCAGCAAGAGCATGGTTTTCATCGTCGCCGGCGACTGCCATCCGCAGACCATCGAAGTGATCCAGACCCGCGCCGCGCCGCTGGGCATCGAGGTCCGTGTCGGCGATCCGGCCGAACTGATGGCCGGCGGCGACTATTTCGCGGTTTTGGCGCAATATCCGGCCAGCACCGGCACCATCCATGACCTGCGCCCGCTGGCGGCGCAGGCCCGCGCCAATGCGGCAGCATTCTGCGTCGCGGCCGACCTGCTGGCCTTGACCCTGCTGGCGCCGCCCGGCGAATGGGGCGCGGACATCGTGGTCGGCACGACGCAA
>JBFJZP010000245.1:0-5223 GCA_041622095.1 Burkholderiaceae bacterium
GGACGAGGAGCGGCGCTTCTACGGAGTGCAGTTCCACCCGGAGGTCACGCACACCAAGCGCGGCGCGGCCATCCTGGAGCGTTTCGTGCTCGAGATCTGCGGCACCCGTGCCGACTGGATCATGGGCGACTACATCCTTGAAGCGGTCGAGAAGATCCGCGAACAGGTCGGTGACGAAGAAGTGATCCTCGGCCTGTCGGGTGGCGTCGATTCGTCGGTGGCGGCAGCCTTGATCCACCGCGCCATCGGTGACCAGCTCACCTGCGTTTTCGTCGACCATGGCCTGCTGCGCCTGCATGAAGGCGACATGGTGATGGACATGTTCGTCGGCAAGCTGCACGCCAAGGTGGTGCGGGTCGATGCAGAGGCCCAGTTCCTCGGCCACCTGGCCGGCGTCAACGATCCGGAAGCCAAGCGCAAGATCATCGGCCGCGAGTTCGTCGAGGTGTTCAAGGCCGAGGCCGCCAAGCTCAAGAACGACCATTCCCGCCATGTCGCCTGGCTGGCCCAGGGCACGATCTACCCGGACGTCATCGAATCGGGCGGAGCCAAGAGCAAGAAGGCGGTGACGATCAAGAGCCACCACAATGTCGGTGGCCTGCCGGAGCAGCTGGGCCTGAAATTGCTCGAGCCGCTGCGTGACTTGTTCAAGGACGAGGTGCGTGAACTCGGCGTGGCACTCGGCCTGCCGCATGGCATGGTCTACCGCCATCCGTTCCCCGGCCCCGGCCTGGGCGTGCGTATCCTGGGCGAAGTCAAGCGCGAATATGCCGAGATGTTGCGCCAGGCGGATGCGATCTTCATCGATGAGTTGCGCACCTTCATGGACCCGGAAACCGGCAAGAGCTGGTACGACCTGACCAGCCAGGCCTTCGCGGTATTCCTGCCGGTCAAGAGCGTCGGCGTCATGGGTGATGGCCGTACCTACGAATACGTCGTGGCGCTGCGCGCCGTGCAGACCAGCGACTTCATGACCGCCGACTGGGCAGAGTTGCCCTACGCGCTGCTGAAAAGGGTGTCCGGGCGCATCATCAACGAGGTCAAGGGGATCAACCGGGTGACCTACGACGTGAGCAGTAAGCCGCCGGCGACGATCGAGTGGGAGTGACGGTCCGCCTTGTGCGCGTATTCGTCGGCCATCGCGTCCAACGGTAAGGTTTCGATCGGACGGTAGCCGGCCGGCTCGACGACCGGTGTTGCCAGTGCAGTCGCCGTGACCGCGTATGGTCCGATACTTGCGGACCCCGATCGTCTGACCCCGGAGTCTGCCCATGTCCGCCACGTCCCGCCCGAGCACCATCACGATGCGCTTTCTGGCGCAACCCGATACCGTCAATTTCGGCGGCAAGGTGCACGGTGGTACGGTGATGAGCTGGATCGACCAGGCGGCCTACGCATGTGCCACCGCCTGGTCGCAGCGTTATTGCGTCACCGCCTACGTGGGCGGCATCCGTTTCGTGCATCCCATCATGATCGGTGACGTCGTCGAGGTCGAGGCGCGGCTGGCCTACACCGGCGACACCTCGATGAATATCGCGGTTGAAGTGCGTTGCGGCGATCTCAAGAGCGTGGGGCTGGACACGACGGCCGAATGCGCGATCGTCATGGTGGCGGTCGATTCGCGTGGCAAACCGGTCAGCGTGGAGCCCTTCAAGCCCGATGGAGACGCCGCCACCACCTTGGCGCAGGACGTGCGCAGACGGCTCGGCTCGCGCTGAAGCCGGTGCCGGTGGACGCCGGCTCTGCATGCGTGCGATTTACCGGCTTCGGCCGGCCGCGGGCAACTCCATCACCACCACCGGACCTGCCGGCAACGGGATGGCTGTGACCTGGCCCTTGCCCTGTTTCAGCGCCTCCGCGTCGGCCAATATGCTGATGGCCTCATTCAACAACACATCCTTGGCCGCATCCCTGTTTTTCTCGGCGGCCAGGTCCTTGCTGAGCTTGCGTTCGTTGGCCTGCAGGCCGTCGTCCGTCTGTGCGCCGGTGCTGCCTTGCATGGCGGCCAGGCGCTTCTCCAGCACCTCGCGTTCCTTGCGCCGGGTCACTTCGTTCAGCGAGATCACATTGCTCTTGCGGATTTCCTGCGCCCGCGCGATGTCGTCGACCAGGTTCTGGAAGTCCTTGTCTCGCCGGATACGGTTCTGGTGCAGGCTCGACAAGGCCGGAACCAGTGCCTTGGCGTCACCGATCGGCGTGTAGTCGGCCGCCTGAATGCGGCTCCAGGGCAAGGCATTGTCGAAACTCGATTCGCCGGATTCCGCCGCGTCCACTGTCAACGGAAAACCGATGTCCGGCGTGACGCCGCGCAACTGGGTGGTGCCACCGTCGACCCGGAAGAACTGCGCAATCGTCAGCTTCAACTCGCCAAAAACCGGCTTGGGATTACGCGCGATCTGGTCCAGGCTGGCGACGGTCTGCACCGTGCCCTTGCCAAAACTGGGCTCGCCGATGACCAGGCCGCGGCCGTAGTCCTGGATCGCCGCCGCGACAATTTCTGATGCCGAAGCGGAGGCCCGGTTGATCAACACGCCCAGCGACCCGTCCCAGGCCATGGCGGTGGTGGTGTTTCTCTCCACCGTGATGCCGCCCTTGGCATTGCGCGCCTGCACGACCGGACCCTTGCCGATGAACAGGCCGGTCAACTCGACCGCCTCGCGCAGCGAGCCACCGCCGTTGTCGCGCAGGTCCAGCAGCAGGCTGTCGACCTTCTGCGCCTTCATGTCGGCCAGCAAGCGTGCCACGTCGCGGGACGCGCTGCGGTAGTCCTTGACGCCTTTTTGCCGTGCCTCCACATCTTCGTAGAACGAGGGCAGGGTGATGACACCGATGCGGCGCTTGGCCGATCCCTGTGTCACCGAATAAATCTTGGCCTTGGCGGCCCGGTCCTGCATGGTGATGGTCTTGCGGATCAGTGCAATCGTCTTGTTCGGCACATCGGCGCCGCTGCCAGCCGACTGGATGTCGAGCCGAACTGTCGAATCCGCCGTGCCGCGGATCAGCGCCACCGTGTCGTCCAGGCGCCATCCGACCACGTCCTCCATCGGACCCGAACCCTGGGCCACGCCAACAATGCGGTCACCCGGCTTGAGCTGGCCGGACTGGCTGGCCGGTCCACCGGGCACCAGTTCGCGGATGGTGGCATAGCCGTCGATCTCGGTCAGCACCGCGCCGATACCCACCAGCGACAGCCGCATCGAGATATCGAAGTCTTGCGCGGCGCGTGGCCCCATGTAATTGGTATGGGGTTCGATCGCCGTGGTGTAGGCATTCATGAAAGCCTGGAACGCATCGGTACTGGTGATCTTGCTCAGGCGCTTGAGGGCGCTGTCATACCGCTTGTCAAGAATGCGGACGATGGCGGCATCGTCCGATCCGGCGAGCTTGAGCCGCAGCCAGTCGTTCTTGACGCGTTTGCGCCAGAGGTCCTGCAATTGCGCCTCACTGGCCGACCAGGCTTGATCCTTGCGGTCGATCTGCAGGGTTTCTTCCGGCTGGAAATCGAAACCCTTTTGCAGCAGCGTGCGGGAGTAGGCCAGCCGCTCGGCCGCGCGGCGTTCGTAGAGGTTGAAGATCTCGAACGGCGCACGCAGGTCTTCGCTGAGGATCGCGTCGTCGAGCCGGGTCCGTTCCGCACCCATGCGGTCGATGTCCGACTGCAGGAAGTAGAGTTTCTCCGGGTCGAGCGACTTGAGGTACTGATCGAACATCTTGCTCGACAAGGCATCGTCCAGCGCCGTCGGCTTGTAGTGGTAACGCGTCAGCAGTTCCGCTGCCAGACGTGCAGCCTTGGCCTCCTGCACCGCGGGTTTGAGCGCCTGCGGGTAGGGTACCTGCGCAAATGCGCCGGCGCCCGGTATGGCCAGGGCCAGGGACAATACCAGCCAAAGCAATTTCTGTTTCATTCCCACTCCGTCGGGTTGGGCGGCCAGAACGGCCGCCATCGCATCAGCATTCAATGGTCGACAGACCACCTCCGGCGCGTCGCACGCCGAAGTTTCGCAAGAGCGTAGCAGCAAACCGTATGTCAAGCGTCTCGTCGGGGCATGCGAATGACCCTGCGAATGGCCCTGATCGCAGTTGGGTGGGGAACCATCGGCTGGCGCTGCGGTGGCAAATCCCTAGAATTTGATTGCCAGCATGTTCTGGCATTTAACGAGAGGTTGGCATGAAAAAACTGTTTCTGGCCCTGTCCGTGTCCTTTTTCTCCGTTGCCGCGTTGGCACATGGTTGTCCGGGCGAAATGAAGGCGATCGACGCCAAGCTGGCGACCAATCCCCAGGTCGCGGCTGCCGACATGACCAAGATCAAGGCGTTGCGCGCCGAAGGTGAGAAGCTGCACAAGGATGGCAAACATACCGAGTCGATGAAGGCGCTTGGCGACGCCAAGAAGATGCTGGGGCTTTGAGCCTGCGCCGGGGGACATCTCCGGCAATGTGTTGAGCCGCCGCCAGACTTTGCCGGTCTGGCGGCTTGTATCACCCGGTCCTCGGAGCCGGGTGCGCCAGTCGCGTCAGGCTTTTGGCTTCACCACGTTGTCCAGCACCTTTTGCACCGCTTCGATCAGGTTGATCGGGATCGGGAACACCACGGTCGAGTTTTTCTCGCCGGCGATCTCCACCAGGGTTTGCAGGTAACGCAGCTGCATCGACATCGGCTGCGTGGCCAGCAGGCCGGCTGCATCGACCAGCTTCTGCGCGGCCTGGAATTCGCCTTCCGCATGGATCACCTTGGCGCGCCGTTCGCGCTCCGCCTCCGCCTGCTTGGCAATAGCGCGGATCATGCTCTCGTCGATGTCGACGTGCTTGATCTCGACATTGGCCACCTTGATGCCCCACTGGTCGGTGCCCTGGTCGAGTATGCGCTGCAGGTCGATGTTCAGCCGCTCGCGCTCGGACAGCAGCGCATCGAGTTCATGTTGACCGAGCACCGAACGCAGCGTGGTCTGTGCGAGCTGGCCGGTGGCCTCCATGTAGTGTTCGACGTTGATGACCGCGCGTTGCGGGTCGACCACCCGGAAATACAGCACCGCGTTGACCTTGACCGAGACGTTGTCGCGGGTGATCAGGTCCTGGCTCGGTACGTCGAGCACGATCATGCGCAGGTCGAGCTTGACCATCTGCTGGATGATCGGGATCAGGATGATCAGTCCCGGCCCCTTGACCACCTGGAAGCGGCCGAGCATGAATACCACACCGCGTTCGTATTCGCGCAGCACCCGGA
>JBFJZP010000246.1:0-5217 GCA_041622095.1 Burkholderiaceae bacterium
CCGGGCCCGCCGGGCCCGCCGCGCAGGCCCCGGACGCCACATCACAAGCCGTACTGGCGAATCAGGCCGTAGGACAAGGCCGCCCACATGATCAGGAACAGCGGCGTGCCGACCCGCACGAAGTCGCTGAACCGGTAACCACCGGCGTTCATGACCAGCAGATTGGTCTGGTAACCCATCGGTGTCAGATAACAAAGATTGCAGCCGAACAACACCGCCAGCACGAAAGGCTCGGGATTCACGCCCAGCGAACGCGCGAGTTCGACGCCCAAGGGTGTGCCGATCGCCGCCGCCGCGTTATTGGACACGAAATTCGTCAGCAAACCCATCAGCCCCATCAGCAATACCAGCAACCAGGTCGGCCCCAGGGTATCGGACCAGCCGGCGAGTTGCTGCGCGCCCCATGCGGTGGCGCCGGTCACGCTGAGCGCGTCACCCAGTGCCAGGCTGGAGGCCACCAGCAGGATCACCTTGACCGACAAGGAATGCGCGATGTCCTCCCAGGACAGGCAACGGGCCAGCAGCAACACGATCACGCCGGCCAACGCGGCCAGTGCGATCGGCAGTATCTTGGTTGCCGCCAGCAGCACCACCGACGCCATCACCGCCAGCGCGATCCAGGCCTTGTCCTGGCGCGGCAACATGTAGCGCGCGTCGAGCAGCAAGCCGTAACCGTCGCGCTGCACCCGCGCGATGTCCTCCTGCTTGCCTTGCAGCAACAGGATGTCGCCACCCCGCACGATGCGATCGGCCAGGCTTTGCCGATCCCATCCCTCCGGCTTGGTACGCGGCCGCAGGCCGACCACCACCACGCCGTAACGCTCGGCCAGGCGCTCCTGGCGCACCGTGCGCCGCAGCAGCGGTGACTCGTTGACAACAACCAGTTGCGCCACGACCGCTGACGGGATGGCCTCCGCGGCCTTCGCCTTGGGGGCCTCGCCAGGGTCCTTGCCACCGGACTTGTCGGCGCTCCCGCCCTTGTCGTCCTTGTCCGCCCTGTCCGCCTTGGCCTGCGGGTCCGATGGGCTTTCCGGCTCCTCGCGCAGGCTATGCAAGGGCGCATCCAGCGTGGCTTCCAGTTCTTTCAGGTCGCGGGCAGTTCCCTGCACCACCAGCTTGTCCCCTGCGCGCAAGGTGACCGACGGCAACTTGACGATCGCCAGCTTGTTACGCCGCAACTCGACCAGCTGCAGCCGGTTGCCACTCGCGCCAAAGGCCTCGCGCAGGGTCTGGCCCTCGAACGAACTGCCTTCGGTGATGCTCAGCTCGGCGTCGAAGACCTGCTCCGACAACACCTCGGCGCGTGGCTGCACATGCGCCAGCAGCCGCGGCGCCACCAACCACAGATAGGCCAGGGCCGGTACGGCCGCCATCGCGACGATGCCGGTGAAGCTGAACATGCTCAGCCCGGTCACGCCGAGCCCGGCGGCCAGGGCCACGACGATCAGGTTGGTCGAGGTTCCGATGGTGGTGGCCATGCCACCCATCAACACCGCGTAGTTCATCGGCAGCAACATCGCGCCGGCCGCCACCCGCGCACGCGCCGCTGCCGCCAGGATCAGCGGTATCAGCAACACCACCACCGGCGTATCGTTGATCAGGCCGCTGACGCTGGCCGCCCCCAGCATCACCGCCAGCAAGGCCATGCGCGGACTGTGGCTGACCCAGCCCGACAGGCGGCGTGCGGCCGGCTCCAGTGCGCCGGTCACCACCAGCGCGTTGCCCAGCGCCATCAACGCGCAGATCGCCACCAGCGCCGGATGACCCAGGCCGGAGAAGAACCGCGACGGGTCGACCGGTCCGTCCACACCCTGGTACGGCGCCAGCACGAAACCCAGCGGAATCGCCGCGAGCACCGCCAGGCTGACGGTGGCGATCGGCCATCGGTCGGATATGAACACCGCGAACACACCGATCGCGAACACGATCATCGCCAGCCCATGGGCACTGAGCGGCACTTGTTGCAGGACCGTTGCCGCGCCGTTCATCGGGTCGGCCCCACGCAAGGCGGAATAGCGGCTGCGTGGATGCAGCTACGCGGCGGTGTGGAGCATGTGCAGGCCATGCGGCATGATGCCATCGTGCGCCGGGTTCGGCCGCAAGTTTGTGACAAGGGCCGGCAAACAAGGCGCGCCCGCGCGGCGCGACCAGGCCACGGTAGTTGCCGGCCGGTTAAGCCGGCATGGCCGGCGCCCGACGCAGCGCGCTCAACGCTGGCGCCAGGCCTGGGTGCGCCGTTCGAGTCGCCGGGTGATCAGCAGGTGCGCGATCTTGACGCTGGCCGAGGTCGCGACAATCGCCACCGCCATCGCAGCCGCCGCGGCGGTAAACCCGGACTCGTCCATGTTGATGATGGTCACCGCGGCGAGTTTGGTGTCGGTGGAATACAGGAAGATCACCGCAGATACCGTGGTCATCGCATTGACGAACAGGTAGATGCTGATGTCGAGCACCGCCGGCAAGCAGACCGGCACCGAGACCCGGGTCATGGTGCGAAACAGCGACACCTTGAGCGATGCGGAGACGGCTTCGAACTCATGGTCGAGTTGCTTGAGTGCGGTGGTGGCGGTCAGGTGGCTGACGGTGTAGAAGTGCGTCACCGAGTTGACCACCAGGATCGCCATGGTGGCGTAGATGAAGCCGAACGGGTTGCCCTTGGCATTGAAGAAGAAGATGTAGGCCAGGCCCAGCACCAGGCCCGGCACCGCCATCGGCAACATCGCCATGAACTGGGCCAGCCCGCGGGCCAGGCCGAAGGAGCGCGTCTTCTCCAGCAGATACGCACCGACGAACACGATGGCAGTGCCGATCACCGCGGTCCAGGCTGCCATTTCGAGCGAATTGAAATAGGCGTCCCAGCCATTGGTGTCGAAGTCGCCGAAGTTGTAGTTCTTCAGTGTCAGCGCCAGGTTGTACGGCCAGCGCGATACGAACGACGCCCATACCGCCATCGCCAGCAACACGAAGATCAACGAGCCGACCACCGCGCAGAAGATGAACAAGCCGTTGTCACGCCCGGATGCGGGCTTGGGTATCAGCGGCACCGCGCGCGCCGACAACAGCGCGACCTGTCGGCCCTGGATGATGCGGTCGGCCATGAAGGCCACCACTGCCGGAATCAGCAGCACGAAGCCGACCACCGCACCCATCTCGAAATTCTGCTGGCCGATCACCTGCTTGAAGATGTCGGTGGCCAGCACGTTGAAGCGCCCGCCGATCACCTTCGCAATGCCGAAGTCGGTCATCACCAGCGTGAAGACGACGAATCCGGCGCTGATCACGCCGTACTTGGCGCCGGGCAGGGTGACGGTGAAAAACACCCGTATTTTGGAGGCGCCCAGTGCGTCGGCCGCCTCGTACAGGCGCGAATCGGCCATCGACAAGGCCGCCAGCAGAATCATCAAGGCATGCGGGAAGCAGTAGAACACCTGCGAGATGACGATGCCGACCGGGCCGTAGATCTCGACGCCGAACATCCAGTCCTTCAGGAAACCCTGGTTGCCGAACAGGTAGATCAGCGAGATCGCCGGCAACAGCGATGGCGCCAGGATCGGAATCAGCGCCAGTGCCTGGAACAGCCCCTTCCAGCGCATGCAGCTGCGCTGCAAGGCATAGGCATAGACGAAGGCCAGCGGCAACACGATGGCGGTGGACAGGAAGGCGATGAACAGGCTGTTCCAGACCGACGCGAACAAGGCCGGCGTCGAGAAATACTGGATGTAGTTGGCCAGGCCGACGAATTCGCCGTCCTGGTTCTGGAAACTCTTGGACAGCAGCCACCACAAGGGCAGGATCAGCGTGATGCCGAGCCAGGCGATCATCAGGCAGATGCCGCCCCGCATCAGCCAGTCGTCGCGGTCGAGCCGACGCTTGGTGACCGGCACTGCGACGCCGGCGCTACCGGCGCTCGTCACAGCGATTGCGGCGCACCGGGAAAGACCCGGATACGCTCGGCAGGCAGTCCGACCAGCATGTCCATGCCTTCGGAAATCGACAGGTCGCGTACGGTGTTGATCGAGAAGTCGGCCAGCAGGGCCGGCTTGGCGCCATCGATCGACAGGCCGACACGGCAGAAGGAACCGAGGAATTCCATCTCGGCAACCCGCACCGCAAAGGTGTTTTCGGCGTTGGCATCGACGTTGCGCACCACCACATCCTCCGGCCGGATCGCCAATGTGACTTCGCTGCCGGGGCCGGGTCCGACGTCGGGATCGCAGCTGAGGTTCATCGTGCCGTAACGCACCAGGCCGGGTTTGACGACGTTGGCGGCCAGCAGATTGGTCTTGCCGACGAAATCGGCCACAAAGGCGCTGGCCGGCTCGCGGTAGACCTGCATCGGCGTGCCGACCTGCTCGATCACGCCGTGGTTCATGACGACGATGCGGTCGGCCATGGTCAAGGCCTCCTCCTGGTCGTGGGTCACCATGATGGTGGTGACGCCCAGGCGCTTGTGCAGCTGGCGGATTTCCTGGCGCAGGTAGGCGCGCACCCGGGCGTCGAGTGCGCTGAGCGGTTCGTCGAGCAACAGCAACCCCGGCGACAAGGCCAGTGCACGGGCCAGCGCCACGCGTTGTTGCATGCCGCCGGAGAGTTGGGCCGGGTACTTCGGCCCGGATTCCGGTAGTCCGACCAGGCGCAACAGGTCGGCGACCCGGGTGGCGATCTCCGCCTTGGGCATGCGCCGGCTGACCAGCCCGTAGCCGACGTTGTCGGCCACTGTCAGGTTGGGGAACAAGGCGTAGGACTGGAACACGATGCCGAAGTCGCGTTGCGACGCCGGCAGGTTGGAAATCTCGCGGTCGGCCTGGAAGATGCGGCCTGAAGTCTGTGTCTCCAGGCCCGCAATCGCGCGCAGCAAGGTGGTCTTGCCACATCCCGATGGGCCGAGAAAACACACGAACTCGCCGGCGAATACCTCGAGTGACAAGTCCTTGAGCGCCCAGAAACTGCCGAATTGCTTCGTCAGGTGGTCGATACGCAGGTAGGGTTGGGGGGGCGTCTGAGCGTCTTTTTCTGGCATGCGCGTGCGCGGAGCACAACGCCCGATCGGTTGATCAGGCGTTGCGTCCGTCCGGTGTCACAGGATCGGGAGGGAACTGACTTACTTCGGTGCGGACTTGCCGTCGTAGCGCTTGGTCCACTCGGCCAGGATGCGTGCGCGCTCGGCGCCCATCTTGGACAGGTCGATCTTGACCATGGCGGCGTCTGCGCTCGGCG
>JBFJZP010000247.1:0-5202 GCA_041622095.1 Burkholderiaceae bacterium
ATGTGCCCTACCGCTGCATGTTGCCGCAACGCGTGAAGAACCTGCTGGTGGCCGGCCGCGCGATCGGTGGCGACCGGATCGCGCATGCGGCGACACGCAACATGGCCTGCTGCGCGGTCGCCGGCCAGGGCGCCGGCATTGCAGCGGCCTTGTCGATCCGCAGTGGCAAGGCGCTGGACGCGATCGACATCAGCGCCTTGCAGGCAGAGTTGCAGCGCCAGGACGTGCGATACATCTGACGCCCGCCGGCGGGCGCAGCGCCGGCCCCTGGCCACCGTGGCACTTGCCAGACTCGCGTGACGGCACCATCCGTCCGACGGCTGGCCGCCCGCAACGCCGCAACCGGCATCAGACCTGCAAACCGGCCAGCACGGCGCGCACGGCTTGCGGAATCGCGACGGATTTTCCGCTGCTGCGCTCGACATACACATGCGTGAAACTGCCGGCGGCGGCCAGCTGCGCGTCGTCGTTGCAGAACAGGCCGATCTCGTAGCGCACACTGGAATTGCCGATGTGCACCACCCGGATGCCGGCATGGACCTGGTCCGGAAACGCCACCGGCCGGAAATAGCTGCATGCGGTCTCGACCACGTACCCGACCACGTCGCCACGGTGGATGTCGAGCACCCCCTGCTCGATCAGGAACTGGTTGACCGCGGTGTCGAAATAGCTGTAGTAATGAACATTGTTGACATGACCATAGATGTCGTTGTCCATCCAGCGGGTCGGGATGATCTGAAAATGCCGGTAGTCGGCACGGGTCTGGTCGCGTTGAGGCATGGCAAGAGGCTCCGGGTTCACACTGCAAGACGCCCATCGGGCCGGATGCCGACCAGGACAAGGCTTACCCGCGTCGTGTGGCAACCTACAGATTATTCATGACGGCACTGGAACGTCCGCAACACACGTGGATCACGATCAGCGCTGGCGCCGCGCAGCGACCGCCCGCGCCAATTCGCCGACCACGCCCACCGTGTCATCCCAGCCGATGCAGCCGTCGGTGACACTTTGCCCGTAGGCCAGGCCCGACAGCCCATCGGTGATCTCCTGGCGCCCGGCCATCAGATGGCTTTCGAGCATGACGCCGCATATGGCGTGGCTGCCAGCGGCGATCTGGCGCGCGATGTCTTGTGCCACCAGCGGCTGGCGGCTGAAGTCCTTGTTGCTGTTGCCGTGGCTGCAGTCGATCACCAGTCGGGGCGCCAGCGCGGCTTGTTGCAGCGCCGCCGCGGCGCGGCCCACATGGTCGGCATCGTAATTGGGGCCGCTGCTGGAGCCGCGCAGTACCAGGTGCCCGTCCGGGTTGCCGGTGGTGGTGATCACCATCGCCTTGCCGTCAAGCGAGATCGTCGGGAAGCGGTGCGACTGCGCCGCCACATGGATCGCGTCGATCGCCGAACCCAGTTCACCGTGGATTGCATTCTTGAAGCCGACCGGCGCCGACAAGGCCGATGCCATCTGGCGATGCAGGGGGCTCTCCACGGTGCGCGCGCCGATCGCGCCCCAGGTCAGCAGTTCAGCGTAATACTGTGGCGTCACCAGGTCCAGGATCTCGGAGGCGGCCGGAACGCCGATGCGCGCGCACGCGATCAGCAGCCGGCGCGCATGGCGCAGACCCGCGCCGATGTCGCCCTGGCCATCGAGCGCCGGATCGTAGATCAGGCCTTTCCAGCCCATCCGGGTACGCGGCTTCTCGAAATACACCCGCATCACCAGCAACAGTTCCGACGCATGGCGCGCAGCCAGTTCGCGCAGGCGGCCGGCATATTCGATGGCCGAGGCCGGATCATGGATCGAACACGGACCCGCGATCACCATCAGCCGGTCATCCTTGCCGCGCAACACATCCCGCGTCTGTGCGCGCGCCGCGGCAATGAACGCCGCCTCGGCCTCGGTCACCGGTTGCTCCTGGCGCAGCAGGCTGGGCGCCGGCAGGTCGGCCGAATCGGCGATATGGATGTCGTGGATCGTGGTGGTCATGTCGGGGAAGTGCTTCAAGAAAGGTGCTGTCTGCGCGCAGCGATCGACGCCATGCAGTGCAACACCGGATCGGATGGTTCGACCGGTTGCCGACACCCCACTGATTGCAGGTGCGGGCAACCCGATGTCATGACGCTCATGACGCAAGCGTAGCAGGATATGGTTGCCGGTCCTGTATCGAGGCGCGGTTGCCGACTGCGGCGCACGCGCCTGCACAGGCCCGCAAGAGCGAGAGGGTTCTCGCTCGCCGCCACTCCGGGCCCACAAGGAAAAAAACCGTTACCGATTCGGCACCGGGGTTTGCGCAAAAGACCCGGGGCGGCTGATGGGGAGCCATGGTCCACCCACCAGACCCCGTATCCATGCGTCTTCCCGGACGGTGACACCCGGGCCTGCGGGACAGTCAGTGCATCAAGTCTCTTGCACGGCATCGGCTACCTGTCACCCGAGAACTTGGAAAGGAAACAGCCAACAACCGCCATGCCCCCTGAACACGGATTGCCCACCGCTGGCGCCTGCGTGACATTCGCCACGTCGCCGGCGAATAACCAGGCTATCGCTTCCGAACAGACTCGACAGCCGAACCCGACAACCGCCGGTGGAAACGGGTCAAGTCCAAGTCCAAGGCCAAGATGTCCATCGCGGCGTGGCGCAACCGGTGGCAAGCGTCGAGGCGGTCGAGTCCGGTTTCGGAAAGCGGCGTGTCGACAGACATGTGCGGGATTCTGGCCTCAGGGCAAGCCGGTGTCATGCAACTCCTTGTGGAAGTGGGCGCCTTGCTGGTCCTCGGGACGCTTGCGCAGAACACGATGGGCTGACCTGCGGGAGGAGCGCCGGTGCCGAACCAAGGCTCCAAGCTGGGTGCCGCCGCTCATGTTGGGCCGCTGTCTGATGGTTCATGACAGGACGCGTGCAATATGTTCCCTCAGGGGCGCGCCAGAACTGCCGTCCAGTACGGCGAAATTCCACTGGGGGTTTTTGCGATGACGCACGCCAGTCCGACCTCGCTGAAGTTGGGGTTCATCTGATTGGCACAGTGCCCGTCGCTAAGCCTCCAGGCCATGACAACGGCGGGCACATTCTGTTGTCCGCCTGCGATATTTTCACCGTATGCGGACCAGACATAGCCTACTTTGGCCAGGCGCGTGGCTGGAGTGGACTTGCCATCCGGGCTCACATGAGCCAAGTAGTTGTTATCGGCCATGTCATTGGAGTGATCCAGGGCGGCCTGTCCCAACTTGTCGTTCCACGTGAGGGCTGGTACAGCGGAAAAAAAACCCCTGGCGCCACATTGAAGGCCTGCGGTCCGATGTGTATTGATTTGATCCAGAAACAGCTGCTTGGTCTCGGGAGGGCAATCACCAGGAACGGTTTGCGCCGCGCCCGCAGTCACGCGAGTACCTCCGATCAAATTGTCGTCACCACCTCCGCCACCACAGCCGGAAAGCGCGGTGATGGCCAAGGCGGTGACCAGCACAAGAGGTGTTCGACGGGTCATGACTGGCCTTTCGGGGATGAAGTGATGGAGCTTGCGATACCTCACGAGCGGCTCAGTCCGTCGGCGCAGGGTCAGTCGGAACGAAGTTCCCTTCCACCGGGAATCATCGCTGGCGACAGGCCACCACATCGCTTGTCTGAATCACCGGTGCAGTGTTCGTGTCAACGGTCAAGTTGCAAGAACATCGGCGTTGTAGCACTACTTCGTGTCGACGCATATCCCTCAACGAATGAATTGTTGGGGCTGACGACCTCTTGGCTCGGGCTGTCGACATTGACTGCCCCAGATTGGACACGACGACATCGTTGCCGGTGCCGGTCTCCCCGGCTGATGCAACGGGTCATGTGAATCCTGTCTGGTGAAATTCGTATCAGGCCATGTACCGCAGTCTGCATACACCCTATAAAAACGCAAAATCGACACCAACAAAAAAGCCCACTATCAAATAAGTAGCGGGCTTTTTATGTGCCATAAGGCTTTATCTGGGGTGGCTGATGGGGCTCGAACCCACGACAACAGGAATCACAATCCTGGACTCTACCAACTGAGCTACAGCCACCGTAGAGCGCGAATTATAGCCCGTGAATTCGGGCCTGGAGCATCAAGGTGTGGCAACAACTGCAGATGGCTGCGGAATCAGGATCCGGGCCTTGTAGCGGTCTTTCAGCATCTCGTAGTAGGCCTGGTTCTCGGCGGCCGCCCAGATCTGGGCATATTGCTGCTGCGCCTGCCGGGCGGCGTCGTCGCTCGGTGCCGTGCGGCTGACGATGCGCTTGACATTGACCACCGCATAGCCGTCGGCCCCCAGATCGACACCGGCCTGCGCCGGCAACTTCAGCGGATCGGCGCGCAAGGCGGCCTCGAGCACCTTGGTCGCCGTGCCTTGCGGCTGGTCGCGCGACACGACGACGGCCGGCAAGGAGGCGGCTTTCGACGGGTCGGCTTTCCAGGCGGCGAGCTGGGCTTCGCCGGCCTTGCGTGCCAGCTCGGAAGCCCGGCTGACCACCAGCTTCTCGCGCACAGAGGCGCGCACCTCGGCCAGCGGCAAGGTACGCGCCGGCGCATAGGAAACGACACGACCGGACACCATCTGGCTGGAGCCGAATTCGACCGCTTCGGTATTGCGCTTCTTCTGAATCGCATCGTCACCGAACAAGGCAGCCAGGAATTTCTCGTTGGCCAGGGGACCGCTGGCTCCCGTCGCAGGGGTACGTCCGATGCCTTCCGCCGTCTTGATCGCCAGCTTGAGCTTGTCGGCCACCGGCTTGAGGCTGTCGGACTGCTCGTAGACGCCGTTGGTGAAGGCTTCTGCCGCCTCTGCGTACTTGCGTTGCGCCTGCTGCGTCTTGAGGTCGGCTTCGATGCCGGCGCGCAGATCTTCGAAGCTGCGGACCTTGGGTGTCTTCACATCGGTCAGCGCGATGATGTGGTAGCCGAAATCGGACTCGACGACATCGCTGATATCGCCCTTCTTCATCGAGAAGGCCGCATCCTCGAACGGCTTGACCATGGCGCCACGGGCAAAGAAGTCGAGGTCACCGCCCGACTCAGCCGAGCCCGGGTCCTGCGAGTTCTTCTTGGCCAGTTCCGCGAACGATGCCGGGTTCTTGCGTACCTCGGCCAGCAGTTCCTCGGCACGGGCCTTGGCCTTGGCACGTTCGGCCGCCGGTGCGTCCTTCGCCGCGGCGATCAGGATATGGCTGGCACGGCGCTCTTCCTTGCCG
>JBFJZP010000248.1:0-5174 GCA_041622095.1 Burkholderiaceae bacterium
AGTTCCTCGACGATGAAGTCATAGGGGCCGATCGTGATCTTCTGGCCCACCGCCAGGCGCATGCTGGTCTGTGCCCGCTGGTCGATCGCCACCGGCCCGGTCGCGTCGAGATACAGGGCGCCGTCCTCGGCACGGCGGATGGTGGCATGTTCGAGCCGGACACGCGGATCCGGCAGGAAGATCTTGCAGGCCGCGGCCCGGCCCAGGCCGAGCAACTCGCCGGAGACCGCTCGTCCGACCCGCGCGCCGACATGGGTATCGTCAGGTTGAATCGTCTCGACCAGTTTGCAGCGGATCATGGCCTGGTCACCAGTAGATGAACACCGACACGATGTGGCTCGCCAGTGCGAACAACAAGGCGAATGACAAGGGCACGTGCACCATCAGCCACAAGCGCAGTCGCGCCAGCGAACGCAGTTCGCCGCGGATCTTCTCGACCGCGGTGCGCCGTCTCAGCATCAGGCCATGGACCTCGCGGCCCTGGCGCGCCTGCTCGTCGCGCAGCTTGCGATTGAGTTGCTGCATGCGCTCGACTGCGCGCCGGGTCGGGCAGCGACGCGCCAGGGTCTGGAAGGCATGCTGGAACACACTGCCCTGCAAACGCGTCTTCCGGGCTGCCGCCTGAACCAGGCTGTTGAACTCGTCGGGTAGTTGCAGCGCCAGTCGCGTCGCCTGCTGGTCGAGTTCCTGGATCTGCAGCAGCAGGGTCGGAATATCGTCCTCGCCCATGTTGGCCGTCATGCGCTCGGGTTCGCCGAGGAACACGAACACGCCGTAGATTCCGCTGATGACCACCAGCAACATCAGCAGGTAGGCCAGCGTATGCAGGTTCATGCCGATCTCGAAACCGGTGTGCAGCGTCGCCACCACCACCAATGCCAGCCCGAGATAGACATGGGCCGACAACCAGCCCTGGGTCATTGACATCGACGCGTGGAAGCGGCGCTTGCGTACACCCAGCCACAACAGCCAGACGATGGTCAATGCGGCCACCGTGCCGAGGGCGTACCCCATCAAGGTGCCGCCATAACCCAGGCCGCCAGGGGTCTGGAAATGGGTATGGCGATGCCAGACATATGCGCCAATCGCCGCGACGCACAGGAGCAGCGCCAGCTTCAGATAGCGGTAGTCCTTGTACTCGAGAAAGCTGCGATGTCGCATCTCTCGTGGGTCCCTCCATGCAACGGCGCTGGCCGGACGCGTTGCCATACTCGCATAAAGACTGGCACCCGGTCTGGCGCGCCACGGACACGACGGCGCAAGTGGCGCGGTCGAAATTCATTGTAGGGGCGGGTCGCGATAAAGCCACCCCTCAAGCGCGATCCGCTCCTTTTTTTGTTGCAATCATGCACCATCGCGCACCGCGCGGACGTCGCGCCAGACGCGTGCGTCCGGCGTGGTCGCGACGTGGATGTGCATCAGCGTACTGGCTTGTCGGCGGGCATGAAACAGCGCGCCGGGGGCCAGCCGCCGGGTGCAGATTCGCTCGGCGAACCGGTCCGCGTTGTTCGGTCAAGGACTGACCGGCAGTCTTCATCGGCATCGTCCCACCTGCGCCTGTGCGGCATCTCGCCTGTATCGATCCAGGCACCGATACGGTTGACCCACTGGCTGGTCGAGGTGTATTGCTCGTGTACTGGTTTTGACCGCTACAGTCGGAACATCCGATCCCTCCAACCACACCTGCCAGCCCATCTGTTCACCGCATGCACGCCACCGAAATCACCGCCCTCCTGGCGTTCTGCACCGCGATGAGTTTCTCGCCCGGGCCCAACACCATGTTGTCGACCGCGATGGCCGCCAACCACGGCTTGCGTCGCACGCTGCGGTTCTGCCTGGCGGTGCCCACCGGCTGGACGCTGCTGATGTTGACCTGCGGTCTGGGCGTCGGTGCGGCGGTGCTGGGTGTGCCGGCCTTGCGCTGGGCGGTCAAGCTGATCGGCGTCGGCTACATGGTGTGGCTGGCCTGGCGCCTGAGCCAGGCGGCGCGACTGGCCACTGTCGACCCGGAGCGGCTGGAAATAAGTTTCTGGGGCGGCGTCGGCCTGCAGTTCGTCAACATCAAGGCCTGGATGCTGGCCTTGACGCTGACCGCCGGCTGGGTCGTCAATGCGGCCGGCGCACCTGCCACCAACCCCGGGCAACGGCTGGCCATCATCTGCGGCGTGATGGTGTTTTTCGCGTTCACCAGCAATTTCAGTTATGCGTTGATGGGTTCGATGCTGCGGCGCTGGTTGTCGCAGGGCCGGCGCCTGTTGTGGTTCAACCGCATGATGGCGCTGGTCCTGCTGGCCACCGCCTTGTGGATGCTGACGGTATGAAGGACGAAACCCGCGGCCTGTGGCTGGGACTGCTCGGCGTCGTGCTGTTTTCTGCCACCTTGCCGATGACCAAGCTCGCCACCGGCTCGGCGCAGATGCCGCAACTCTCGCCGGTGTTCGTGACATTCGGCCGGGCCGCGGTGGCCGGTCTGTTGTCCATCGCCTACCTGGCACTGAGCGGCGGTGCACGCCCGCGCGGGCGCCGCCAGTGGGGCGCACTGGCGTTCACCGCATGCGGCATCGTCGTGGGTTTCCCCTTGTTCATGGCACTGGGCCTGCGCCATGTCGAGGCGGTCCATGCCGCGGTGGTGATCGGCATCCTGCCGCTGGCCACCGCCTGGATCGGTTCCTTGTGGCTGCGCCAGCGCCCGAGCGTCGGATTCTGGCTTTGCGCGGTCGCCGGCTCCGTCCTGGTCGCCATCTTCGTCCTGCTGCGCAACGACGCCACCGACAGCCAGGCCCAATGGGCCGACCTGCTGCTGGTGCTGGCGGTGCTCAGCGCCGCATTCGGTTATGTCGGCGGCGGCCGGCTGACTTTGCAACTGGGCGCCGAACGGGTGATCTGCTGGGTGCTGGTGATCAGCCTGCCGGTCACCTTGCCGGTGACCTTGATGAGTTGGCCCGACACAGCCGTGCCGATCAGCGCCTGGATCGGATTCGCCTACGTGGCGCTGGTCTCGATGTGGATCGGTTTCTTCGCCTGGTACCGGGGCCTGGCGCTGGGCGGCACGGTGCGGGTCAGCCAGGTGCAACTGGTGCAGCCGTTTCTGACCATGTTGTTCTCGGTGCCACTGCTCGGAGAATCGCTCGACCTGATGACGGTCGGGTTCGCACTGGCGGTGATTGCCACGGTTTTCATCGGCAAGAAGATGCCGGTGTCCACCGCCACCGCACTGGCGCCTGCCGCACCGGCCGTCGCCACCACAAGGAAGAAACCATGAAGACATCGATCGAGCAGGCGCTGGGGCGGATCCCCGGCGCGCCCACCACGCTGTATCCGGCCGGCGCGCCATCGGTGGATACGCTGCGCCACGGCAACATGACGCTGAAGGTATTCCGGCCTTCGGTCAACCCGGAAGGGCGCGACCTGCAACAGCCGCACAGCCAGGACGAGTTGTACCTGGTGTATGGCGGCAGCGCGGAGATCGTCATCCGCGGCGAGCGCTTTTCCGCCTGTGTCGGCGATGCCTTTTTCGTGCCGGCCGGAGCGGTCCACTGCTTCGAGAATTTTTCCAGTGATTTCGTGACCTGGGTCGTTTTCTACGGCCCGCAAGGAGGAGAGAGCGCATGAACCATCCGTCCGCGCCTGCAGGCGGCAAGACCCCCTGGACGCTGGCCCGCCGTGCCGAGCGCATGAACCCGTCGGTGATCCGCGAGATCCTCAAGGTCACCGAGAAACCCGGCATCATCAGTTTCGCCGGCGGCCTGCCCTCGCCCCGGACCTTTCCGGTCGACGCGTTTGCCGCGGCCTGCGCCACGGTCCTGCGCGACGACGGCCACGCCGCGCTGCAATATGCGTCCAGCGAAGGTTTCGCGCCGCTGCGCGCCATGGTGGCCGACATGTTGCCCTGGAACGTCGCCCCGGACCAGGTGCTGATCACCACCGGCTCGCAACAGGGCCTGGACCTGGTGGCCAAGGTGCTGATCGATACCGGCAGCCGGGTGCTGGTCGAGACACCCACCTACCTCGGCGCCTTGCAGGCGTTCACGCCGATGGAGCCGGCCGTCGTCAGCGTCGACAGCGACGACCAGGGCATCCGCGTGGCCGACCTGGAAGCAAAACACGCTGCCGGCAGCGCACCACGCTTCCTGTATGTGTTGCCGAACTTCCAGAACCCGACCGGCCGCACGATGGGCGAGGCGCGGCGCCAGGCGCTGGTGCGCAGTGCCGCGGCGCTCGGTTTGCCGATCGTCGAGGACAACACCTACGGCGACCTGTGGTTCGACCAGCCGCCGCCCTTGCCGCTGACCGCGCGCAACCCGGACGGCTGCATCTACCTGGGCTCGTTCTCCAAGGTGCTGGCACCGGGTCTGCGCCTGGGTTTCCTGGTGGCGCCCGCCGCGGTGTATCCGAAGTTGCTGCAAGCCAAGCAGGCGGCCGACCTGCACAGCCCCGGCTTCAACCAGCGCATGATCGCCGAGGTCATGCAGGACGGTTTTCTCGGGCGCCATGTGCCGACGATCCGCGCCTTGTACAAGGCGCAACGCGATGCGATGCTGGCGGCACTTGCGCGCGAGATGCCGAACGCGCAGGAGAGCGATCCGGAAAACCGGGTGACATGGAACACGCCGCAGGGCGGCATGTTCCTGTGGCTGCGCCTGCCGCGCGGCATGGATGCGGTGGCGCTGCTGCCCCGCGCAGTCGACAAGGGCGTGGCCTTCGTGCCGGGCATGCCGTTCTTCGCCGACCAGCCGGATCCGCGTTGCCTGCGCCTGTCCTTCGTGACCGCCAGCGTGGCCGAGATCGACCGCGGCATCGCCGCACTGGCACAAGCGGTGCGCGAAAGCCTGCCGGTGCCGGCCTGAACACCACCGCTACACCATCGGGGACCGCGACGACATGAAGATCTGGGGGCGACTGAGTTCGATCAACGTGCGCAAGGTGGTCTGGGCCGCGCAGGAGACCGGCGTGCCGTTCAGCCGCGTCGACGCCGGCGCGACATTCGGCGTCGTCACGACGCCGGCGTACCAGCAGATGAACCCGCATGCGCTGGTGCCCACGCTGCAGGATGGCGCGCTCACCTTGTTGGAGTCCAACGTCATCGTGCGTTACCTGGCGAGCCGTTTCCCCGCAGCCGGCCTGCTGCCGGCCGAGCTGGCACGGCGCTTTATCGCCGAACAATGGATGGACTG
>JBFJZP010000249.1:0-5172 GCA_041622095.1 Burkholderiaceae bacterium
GACGCGATCGAAGGCGAGGCGCGCGACGTCGGCAAGGTGCTTGCCGGTATCGCGTTGCAGGTGGCGCGGCATGGGCAACCGGTGGCACCACCTTGCGTACTGCTGTCCGGTGGCGAAACGACGGTGACGGTGCGCGGCGCAGGCCGGGGCGGCCGTAATGTCGAATGCCTGCTGTCCATGGCCATCATGCTGGACGGCCATGCGCAGATTCAGGCCCTTGCCGCCGATACCGACGGTGTCGATGGCCAGGAAGAAATCGCCGGCGCCATCGTGAGGCCTGATTCTCTGCAACGCGCCTGGGCCGCAGGCATGTCGCCGATGGATCGCCTGGCGGACAACGACGGCCACGGCTTCTTCGAAGCCCTGGGCGATGCGGTCGTGACTGGCCCGACTTTGACCAACGTGAACGACTTCCGCGCGATCCTGATCGACGCACCTGGAAAGGATTGAATATGCGCAGAACCCGTAACGCCAAGATCGTCGCAACCCTGGGCCCGGCCAGCTCGGATCCCGCAGTGGTGCGCGCGCTGTTCATGGCGGGAGTCGACGTATTCCGGCTCAACTTCAGCCATGGCAGCCACGACGACCACCGTCAGCGGTTCGAGGTGCTGCGGGCACTGGAAAAGGAGACCGGTCGCCCGATCGGCATCCTGGCCGATCTGCAGGGCCCCAAGCTGCGCATCGGCACCTTTGCCGATGGCCCTGTCATGCTGGAGGTTGGCAAGGGCTTTCGCCTCGACCTTGACGCGGCACCCGGCGATGCGGGGCGCGCCGGCCTGCCCCACCCCGAGATATTCGCGGCGCTGGTGCCCGGCGCCGAACTGCTGCTGGACGACGGAAAGCTTCGCCTGCGCGTGGAGCGCTGTGGCGCTGACTTCGCCGACACCTCCGTCATCGTTGGCGGTCAACTGTCCGAGCGCAAGGGTGTCAACGTTCCCGGCGTGGTGCTGCCGATCACCGCATTGACCGAGAAAGACCATCGCGACCTGGGTTTCGCCCTGGAACTCGGCGCCGACTGGATCGCGCTGTCGTTCGTGCAGCGACCCGAGGATGTGACCGAGGCCCGTGCGCTCATCGGCGATCGTGCATCCATCGTCGTCAAGCTGGAAAAACCATCAGCGGTCGAACACCTCGAGGCGATCGTGGCTCTGACAGACGCGGTGATGGTCGCGCGTGGCGACCTCGGTGTCGAGTTGCCGGCAGAACAGGTGCCCACGATCCAGAAGCGCATCGTGCGCACCTGCCGCCGGCTAGGCAGGCCGGTGATCGTGGCAACGCAGATGCTCGAGTCGATGATCGAAAGTCCGGTGCCTACGCGCGCGGAAGCATCGGACGTGGCCACTGCCATCTACGACGGCGCCGACGCGGTGATGCTGTCGGCCGAATCGGCTTCCGGGAAATTCCCGGTGGTGGCGGTCGACATGATGAACCGCATCATCGCGCAAGTCGAGGCCGACCCGCAATACCGCCAGCTGATCGACGCCTCGCACACACAGTCCCGACCCGGTGGCGACGTCGCCGAAGCCGTGTGCTGCGCAATGCGGCGAGCGGTGGCCCTGCTGCAGGCCGCCGCCATCGTCTGCTACACCAGTTCCGGCCACACCAGCCTGCGCGCGGCGCGCGAGCGTCCGGAGTCGCCTATCCTGAGCCTGACGCCCCGACTGTCCACCGCCAGGCGGCTGGCCCTGGTCTGGGGCGTGCATTCGGTGCACATAGCCGATGTGGCCGATGTCGACCAGATGACGCAGCGCGCCAGCGAAGTGGCGCGGCGTGACGGCTTCGCTGAATCTGGCGAGTTCATCGTCACCATCGCCGGCATGCCGTTTGGCACACCGGGGACGACCAACCTGATCCGCATCGCCACGGCTTGATGGTCGCCCCAGGATGCGCTACGCGCTGCGAGGTACACGATCGCCACCATGCACAATTGCAGCGCGCGAACCGGAAAAGGAGTGACTGAAGTGACCCAGATACCAAGCGGTCTGCCACGGCACGTGGCATATGCGACCGCACTCGTTATCACCGGCTTCCTGACGCCTTTGCCTGCGGCCGCACAAGTGCCCCCTTCGCAGGCGGAAGCCATGGCCTACACCGGCCTGCACCGTGCGGCGCATCAAGGAGACCTCGTACGCATCGCAGCGCTGGCAAAGGGCTCGCCGGCGACACTTTCGCAACGCGACGGCAACGGTCGGACGCCTCTGCATGTGGCCGCCTTTGCCGGCCAGCGTGGCGCCGTAGCCGCCTTGCTGGATGCGGGTGCCGATGCGGCAGCACTGGACAACGACCGTTACGACGCCGTCACCATTGCGTCCGTGGCCGATGACGAAGAAACCTTGCGCGTCTTGCTGTCCAAGGGCGCCAGCGCCAAACTCGTCACCAGCCGCTACGATGGCACGGCACTGATCGCGGCCGCGCACCTGGGACACGACGGCGTGGTGCGCCAGCTGATTGCCGCCGGCGCCCCGCTCGACCATGTCAACAACCTGCACTGGACCGCGTTGATCGAAGCCATCGTGCTGGGCGACGGCGGAGCGCGTCACCAGCGCGTGGTGCGCGACCTGCTGGCGGCCGGCGCGAACACCCAGTTGAAAGACAGGCAGGGGCAGACACCACTCCAGCTGGCCCGCTCACGTGGTTTCGACGCGATGGTGCAGATGCTGCTTGGCGCCGGCGCGCGCTGAACGCCGCAACGGGCAACCAGCACCGACAACACCGGTGTGCACTGCGAACGACGGTCCGCGAGCCGCCACGGTAATCCCGTCGAATCTGACGGGCGCGTTCGCTGCGTATTTCGGTGCGAATGCAATCGCGCTCAGTCGCGCAAATGGTCCCGCATGAATGTCCGGAAAAAAGCCATGGCCGGCGCTTCTGTCCTACCCGCCAGCATGACACACGCATAACGCGCGCCCACCGACAACTTGGGCCTGACATGCAGTTCTACCAGGCTGCCATCCGCCAATCCGCTGCGGGCCGCAGCGATCACCCCCAGAAAGACGGCGTCCGTTTGCGCCACGACGCTGACCAGGCTTGCGACATCATCACAGCGCAGTTTCACCATCTCAGCCGGGTTGGCCTGCAGGCCATATCGGTCCACCATCATGCGCGCCACCTCATCGGACAAGGGCGTGGACGCGATCGGATAGCGCAACAGATCCGACATATTGACCACCTTCTTGCCGGCCAGGGGATGGTGCGCGCGCGCCACAAACCCCGCCACCAGTTCACCCTGCGACTCGATGTTCAGATCTGCGGCAGGAATCACGCGGCGCATGTCGACAACCATGGCATCCAGTTGGCGACTGCGCAGTTGGAGCACCTGCAGCTCCACCGGCCCCTGCGTGACGGATACGCGCATGCCCTGTTGCCGTGCTGCCGAACACAGCAAGGGCACCATCAGCAACGCGGCAGGGCCCGAGCCCAGGCCCACGCTGATGGACACGCTGCCTTCACCTTGCAGCAGCTTGGCGCTGTGGCGCAGCTCGGCCGCATCACGAACGATATGCCGGGCGCGCGACACCACATCCAGCCCCAGTGGCGTCAATTCGTTGCGCTTGCCGATCCGGTCCAGCAGCAGGCCCCCCAGTTCTTCCTCGAGGTTCTGAATACTGCGACTCAGTGCGGACTGCGTGATGAACAGTTTCTCCGCCGCACGACTGAAGGATCCGGTGTCAGCCAGCGCCAGCAGGTGTTCCAGATGCTTGATGTTCATGGATGCGGCCGACAGTAGTTAATGACAAAAACGAATGGTTTTCAGAGAAATTAGTCATTGGACACATCATATAGCGCCGCCTACCATTTGCCGCACCCCCAACTTCCAGGACCCTGCCATGAAACTCACGTCCCGCCCATTGATTCGTCTCTGCAGTACGCTGTTTGCCGGCCTGGCGCTGGCTGCCTCGGTGGCGGCGCAGACCTTTCCCTCCAAGCCCGTCACCATGATCGTGGGTTTTCCGGCCGGCGGCGGCTCGGATGTGCTGGGCCGCGCCGTCGGCAAGGGCATGTCCGAAGCATTTGGCCAGCCGGTCATCGTCGAGAACGTCGTGGGCGTGGGTGGCTCCCTGGGTGTGCTCAAGGCCGCCAATGCCCAGCCCGATGGCTACACCATCCTGGCGGGCTCCCCGCTGGAACTGATCTATACGCCACTGGGCTTGGCCGCAGCCAAGAACAAGCCCGAGGACATGCGGCTGGCCGCACTGGTGGGCCACACCCCGATCGCCATCGTGGTGCGCAAGGACCTGCCGGTGAACACGCTGGACGAGTTCGTGGCACTCGCCAGGAAGGCCGACAAGCCGCTGAGCTTTGGCTCGACGGGCATGGGCTCGCTCTACCACCTGATGGCAGAAAAAGCGATGCAGATTGCCGGCGCCCGTGGCCTGCACGCGCCCTACAGCGGCCTGGCGCCCTACCTCAAGGATCTGATGGGTGGCGTGATCGATTTCGCGATCGTCCCATTGGTCGGTCCGGTCCTGGGCGCCATCGACGGCGGCCAGATCAAGGCACTGGCTCTCGCCTCCAGCCAACCGCTGGCGCGTCTGCCCAAGCTGCCGTTGGCCAGCGCGACCAAGGGCTTTGAGGACTACCAGTTCAGTATCTGGATCGGCATCCAGGCCAGTGCCAAGACGCCGGAGCCCCAGTTGACCGCGCTGCACAAGGCGGCCTACACGGCGCTGGGCAATCCGGAGATTCGCAAGGTCATCGAGACGGCGGGCAGCACGGTTGCCGAGCCCATGACCCTGGCCCAGCTCGATGCCTTCTACAAGCAGGAAGCGGTCCGGGGCGCTGCGATCGCCAAGTCGATCAAGCTCCAACCGCAGTAAGCCATCCCATGTCCGCCGCGCTATCAGCCATGCATGCGCGCGCAGAGGCCTTCACGGCGCTGCGCCGCGACATCCACCAACATCCGGAGATCGGTTATCAGGAGTTTCGCACCAGCGATCTCGTCGCTGAGCGCCTCCAGCGCTGGGGCTATGCCGTCACCCGTGGCCTGGCCGGCACCGGTGTGGTGGGGCAACTGCGACGCGGCACCAGCACACGCAAACTGGGCTTGCGGGCCGACATGGATGCGCTGCCGATTCACGAGACCACCGGCTTGCCCTATGCCAGCAGCCATGCCGGGCTGATGCACGCCTGCGGGCACGATGGACACACCGCCATGCTGCTGGCCGCGGCAGA
>JBFJZP010000250.1:0-5163 GCA_041622095.1 Burkholderiaceae bacterium
CCCGTATGCGCTCGGATTTGCGATGTGGCGCGACATCCGCCGCATCTGTGAAAACCCGGACGACGAGGACCGGGCCTGGTTTCCGGATATCGCCGGCTCGGACTGGCGCGAGACCTTCGAATTCGCGATGCAGAACTTCAAGGACGAGAGCTTCATCGCGCAATACCTGTCGCCCCGGCTGATGCGCGAGTTCCGCTTCTTCTCGGTGCGTGACGACGACAGCCGGCAGAAGTTGCAGATCGGCGCGATCCACGACGACGCGGGTTACCAGGCGGTGCGCCAGAAACTGTCGGAACAATACGACCTGGGTCGGCGCGACCCGAACCTGCAGGTCTGGAACGTCGACCTGCGCGGCGACCGCTCATTGACGCTGCGCCATTTCGCGCACCAGCGCAAGCCGCTGGACGCATCCAGCGAGACGGTGCTCGAGCATCTGGCCTATCTGTGGGGTTTCACCGTGCGGCTCGAGCGCCAGAACGCCGATGGCACGGTGCAACTGGTGATGCAGAAGAACCACGAGAAACGCGGCGCGCCGCATCATCCGGCGCCCTGAGAGCGCCCCCAGCCCTGGCTTCGCCAGGCCCCCCGAGGGGGTGCAAGAAAACTTGGGGCGGCCCGGCGTTTTCTCGTGAGGCACCGCGCCTCAGTGGCGCTGCAACTGCGATCGGCCGGACTCGACGGTGAATGCGGCCAGCGTCGAAACGCCCGCATCCACTCGGCGCACGTCGCTGACCACACGCAGTTCTGCCTGCAGCCGCGCCGGCGTCAGGTCGGCGACGCCGTAGCCATGCTCCTGCGCGTCGGCGAACAGGCAATGGGGATTGGCCGCCAGCAGCGATGCGATCCGCTTGTTTCCGCTGCCGCGCGAGGTGATGCTGGTGCCGCACAACTCGACTGCCACCACGGCCGAATCCGGCTTTTCATGATCGGCCAGCACATGGCCAACCCAGTTGGCGTGGATGTCGCCGCCCAGGAAAACCGGATTGGGCACCCGGTGGCGCCGTAGTGCGTCGGTCAAACGCTTGCGCGCCGCCGGATACCCATCCCATGCGTCGTTCACCAGGATCCGCCCCTCGCCCGGGCGAAAGTCGCGCTGGCCAAACACCGTCTGCTGCGCCAGCAGGGTCCAGCCGGTCGCGCGGCTGCCGGCGCTGGCCAGCGCCGCATCGAGCCAGCGCTCCTGGTCCATGCCGAGCATGCTGCGCGCCGGATCGGCCCATGCGTCGCAGCGGCTCGGATCGACGATTCCTGCGCCGACGCGACCATCACGGGTACAGACCTGCGGGTCCTTGTATTGCCGGGCATCGAGCAGGTGCAACGCGGCCAGGCGGCCATATTGCACCCGGTCATGGATGCGCAAGGCCCCGGCAGCCGGGCCGGCAAAGGCCCGGGCCAGCACCCGGGCGCGCAAGGGCATGTGTTCGTAATACGCCTGGTAAGCGGCCTGGCGCCGCGCCGCAAACGCCTGCGGCAAGGACGGATCGCCCGGCCCGCCATACCCCGGCTGCAGGCCGGCATAGTCGTTCTGCACCTCGTGGTCGTCCCAGGTCAACCACCAGGGACAGGCCTGGTGCATTGCCTGCAGGTCCGGGTCCCCCTTGTAGACGGCATAACGGCGACGGTAATCGTCCAGGTCCAGCACCCAGCCGCCACCGGGAGTGCGCAGGCCACCACGGTTGCCCGGGTATTCGTAGATGTAGTCGCCCAGGAACACCACCGCGTCGAGCCGCTCGTCGCGCATGTGGCGCCAGGCGGCATAAAAGCCGTCCTCCCATTTCTGGCAGGAGGCGTAGCCCAGGCGCAGCCGCTGCACCAGCGCCTCGGGTCGCGGCAAGGTCCGGGTGCGGCCGACCGGACTGACCGCGTCGCCCAGCATGAAACGGTAGTGATACCAGCGGTCCGGTGCCAGCCCGTCGACCTCGACATGCACGCTGTGCGCCAGCTCCGGTAGGGCTGCTGCCTGACCGCGGCGCACGATATGTGCAAAGGCCTCGTCGTCGGCCACCTCCCAGGCGACCGTCAGCGGTCCGGTGTCCGGCGCCAGCGTCAGGGTGCGCTGGCGCACCAGCCGGGTCCACAACACCACCGACTCCGGCTGCGGCGATCCGCTGGCCACACCCAGCGCGAACGGGTCGTCCTGCAGCCGTGCGCCGGCGCGGCCGGTCGCAGGCAGGCTGCCGGCCAGTACGCCGGCCAGCGCCAGCTGCAACCATTGCCGGCGATCGGGCGGCGGCGCCTGGCAGGCCATGGTGGTTCAGCCCGGAACCGCGCCGCTTGGCGCCAATGGACGCTGTGGCGGACGGCCACGGCGCGCGCGATAGATCAGGAAACCGACAATCACCAAATTCAAGCCATTCCAGGCAATGCCGTTGACGAAGGCCGCACGGTAAGAGCCGGTCCAGTCGAAGATCGCACCCGACATCCAGCCACCGAGCGCCATGCCGAGCAAGGTCGCCATCAAAACGGTACCGACCCGGGTGCCGGCCTGTGTCGGCGAGAAATACTCGCGCACGACCAGCGCGTAGCTGGGCACGATGCCGCCCTGGAAGAGTCCGAACAAGCCGGACACCACATACAGCGGCACCAGGCCGTCCGAGGGCAGGAACATCAACAGCGCGACACCTTGCAGCACCGAGCCCAGCAGCAGCGTGTGCAGGCCACCGATGTGGTCGGAGACCCAGCCCGACAACAACCGGCTCGCAATGCCGGCGCCCATCATCAGCGACAACATCTCCGCACCCCGCGCCGCGCCGAAACCCAGGTCGGTGCAATAAGCCACGATATGCACCTGCGGCATGGCCATCGCCACGCAGCAGGCCACGCCGGCGACACACAGCAGGAGTTGCAGCAGCGCCGGCGACAGCCCCAAAGGCCGGGCCGGGTCGGAGTGGCCGATGAAACGCGCGGCGCGCCGGATCGGCACCGCACTGACGGTTTCGGTGCTGGTGAGCACCGGCGTATCCGGCGCGCGCACGCGCAGGAACAAGGCCAGCGGCACGATGGTGCCGACACACACCACGCCCAGCCCTACATAGGTGGCACGCCAGCCGATCGAATCGATGAAATGCTGCATCAGCGGCGGCCAGACCACGCCGGCCAGGTAATTGCCACTCATGCAGATCGCCAGCGCGATGCCACGGCGGCGGTCGAACCATTGCGAGGTGTCCGCGACCAGCGGCGCAAACGTCGCCGAGGTACCCAGCAAGCCGATCAGCAGGCCATGGGCGAGACTGAACTGCCACAGGCTGGTCGCCGATCCGGCCGCCACGAAACCCAGGCCCAGCGCCACGGCGCCGACCATCGTGACCACCATCACCCCATGGCGATCCGCCAGCCGGCCCATCAGGATGCCGCCGATGCCAAAACCGATCAGCGTCAGCGTATACGGCAGCGACGCATCGCCGCGCACGACGGCAAAATCCGCCTGCATCGCCGGCAGCACCACGGCCGCGCCATACATGCCGACGCCGCCGATCGTCATCAATGCCAGCGAGACCAATAGCCGGGCCCAGGCATACGCCGACTCGACGCCGCGTTCGGGAGCCGGACTGTTGCGCATGCCGCCTGCTCGTTTGCGGTCGGGTTTACTGAATCGTCTCGGGGCCGCCCGAGCCTTGCGCCGGTTCGTCCTGCGTGGCCAGCGTGGCGCGTCGCAGCCCTTGCACGGTGCGCACGCAGGCGCCTGCCGCCTCTGCGCCCTTGACCACGAAATGCGCGGAAAAGAACTTGCGGTGTTCCTCATGCGGCTGGAACTGGTGCGGCGTCAGCACCACCGACAACACCGGCACATCGGTCTCGAGCTGCACCGCCATCAATCCGTCGAGCACCGACTGGGCAACGAATTCATGACGGTAGATACCGCCGTCGACCACCAGCGCGCAGGCCACGATGGCGTCATAACGTCCGCTGCGCGCCAGCCGCTTGGCCATCAGCGGCAGCTCGAACGCACCCGGCACCTCGAGCACGTCGATCGCGTCGCGGTCCAGGCCCAGGCGCAACATCTCGTCGATGAAACCGTCGCGCGCCCGGTGCACGATGTCCTGGTGCCAGCTCGCCTGCACGAACGCATAACGCGGCCCGACACGGTCCAGATCCAGTGTCGGCGTGGAGGTGGAAGAGGTGATCGGCGGACTCGACTGTGGCATGGCATGGCTCCTGTGAATGGCGGGCGCAACCCAGGGCACACGCCATCATGCCCTGCGCCGGACCGGGCGAACAAGGCACAGGCATGGGTTCTCTTTCATCCGGACTGTCACCGTCGGCTTCGGAATTGCACCGAATCTGCTGACCCCGATGGCATGGCCATGCGGGCGCTCGCGGGCTTGCTGGACATGCACCGTGCGGGCACCTGCGCATGCATCCATGGGGCTTGCCGTTGCACCGGGGGGAACGGACGACCTGCCCTCACCGCCGGTAGGGAATCGCACCCTGCCCTGAGAACACATTGGCCGGTGCGGACACCGACGCCCACATTCTAGGCCAGCGACCACCCACCCGGATGCGCGCTCAGGCACCTGCGAGACAGTCGGCGGCCGCTTCCAGCGCGCCTGCGCCGATCGCGATGTCCTGCACCCGCATCGCGGCCTGCACACCCCCCAGGCAACCCATCACCATCGCGGCATTGACATCGCCCAGATGGCCGATACGGAACACCCGACCCTGCAAGGGCCCCAGGCCGCCTGCGATCGCCACCTGAAAGCGCTCGCGCGCCACCGCACGCAAGGCGTCGACATCGATGCCGGCCGCGACCTGGATCGCGGTCACCGAGGTCGAACGTGCCGCCGCCTCGGTGGCGAAAAAGCCGACCGCCCCGCCCTCGCTCCAGCGCGCGACCGCAGCATGGACAGCGTCCGCCAGTTGTCGGTGCCGGCGCATGACCGGGTCGAAACCTTCCTCGAAAAACAACTGCAACGCCGCCTGCAGACCGAACAGCAGGGTCTGTGGTGGAGTGCCGCAGAACTTGCGATACGCCAGCGGGCTCCTGCGCACCCGCCAGTCCCAGTAATAGCGGTGGGTCGTAACCGTGTCGCTGACCGCGATGGCGCGCGCGTCGGCGGCGGCAAAACCCAGGCCGGGCGGGCACATCAGGCCTTTCTGCGAGGCACCGAGTGCGACGTTCACACCCAGCGCGTCCATCGCAAACGGCGCGGCCCCCAGCGACAG